>CAJBBZ010000105.1 GCA_903951445.1 uncultured beta proteobacterium | reverse complement strand
TGTTGAATGCCACCCAGAATTGACCCCTTAGAGGCGATTATTTCCATTCAAATTTGACCCCTGTTAGAAGCCCTGTGCGTTCGAAGTTATGCACAGGAGACAACAGGAGTGATCAAAGTGGGAACCTTGGCAAAGATAAGGCGTTTGTACTTTCGCGACAAACTGTCCATCAAAGAGATATGCAGGCAAACCGGCCTGTCCAGAAACACGGTGCGCACCTGGCTGCGCGACAGCGATATGGTGGAGCCCAAATACCCCCCGCGCAGGGTCGTCACCAAAGTGGACGACTATGCCGATACCCTGAGGACTTGGCTCAAAGCCGACAGCGGGCGAAACAAACGCGAGCGACGTACCAAAGGACAAATGTGGTTGGCGCTGTGCGCGCTGGGTTACACCGGCAGCTACGGTCGAGTATGTGCGTTTGCTCGGGATTGGAAAACCAGTGAAGGATTGGCCGCCGCCAAAGGCGCATTCATTCCCTTGAAATTTGCCCATGGCGAGGCTTTCCAGTTTGACTGGAGTACCGAATACACATTCATTGGTGGCTTGCGCCGGCGGGTGGAGCTAGCGCACACCAAGCTGTGCGCCAGTCGTGCCTTCTGGCTGGTGGCGTACCCGGGACAGGGCCACGAGATGCTGTTTGATGCCCACGCCCGCGCGTTCGCAGCCTTTGGCGGTGTTCCTCAGCGTGGCATCTACGACAACATGAAGACGGCGGTGGACCAGGTGCTTGCGGGCAAGAAGCGCAAGATCAACACCCGCTTTGAAGCCATGAGCGGGCACTACCTGTTCGAGCCAGAATTTTGCAATGTCGCCAGCGGCTGGGAGAAGGGCATCGTGGAGAAGAACGTACGTGACCGACGCACCAGCATTTGGCACCATGCCAAGGACAGGCGCTGGGCCAGCTGGGATGAACTCAATGTCTGGCTGGCCGAGCAATGCACATTGGCCTGGAGCGAGCTCAACCACCCGGACTATCCCGCCCTGAAGGTGGCCGATATCTTGCAAGACGAACAGAGTCGACTCATGCCCGTGCCCAAACCATTTGACGGCTATGTGGAGCTCATGGCACGTGTCACCAGCACCGCCCTGATCCACCTAGAGCGCAACCGTTACAGCGTGCCCACGGAGCATGCCAACTGCGCCGTCAGCGTGCGCATGTACCACGACCGCATCACGATAGTGGCCGATGGCACAAAGGTGGCCACGCACAGTCGCAGCTTTGAGCGCAGCCAAACTTTTTATGACTGGCAGCACTACATCAGTTTGGTAGAACGCAAGCCCGGTGGACTTCGCAATGGCGCGCCGTTTGCGGGCATGCCCGATGTGCTCAAGCAACTCCAGGGAATCCTGTTGCGCCGCCCTGGTGGTGATGCCGTCATGGCGCAGGTGCTAGCCGCAGTGCCGATTCACGGGCTTGATGACGTGCTGGTATCGGTGGGACTGGCCTTGGAGGCCGGCAAACCCAGCGGGGAACATGTACTGAACGTACTGGCGCGCCTCAAAAGCAGCACGGCACCTGCCAACCTGGGGGCCGCCTTGGCAGCAGAGTTGAAACAGGGCTGGCCGCTGCAACTGCGTGAGGAGCCGCTTGCCAACGTAGATCGGTACGACGAGCTGCGCAGCCCTATGCCCGCCACACCGACCAGCGAGGTAAACCCATGAGCGCCCAGATCATTGCACAACTCAAGGCACTGAGTTTGCACGGAATGGCGGCAAGCTTCCCCGAGGTGGCAGCCCAGGGGCGGCACATGGAGTTCAATCCAGAGACCTTCATGCAGCAGCTTATGGCGGCTGAGTCAGCCCAGCGCGTGGTTCGCTCCACTGCGTATCAAATGGGTGCCGCCAGGTTCCCGATGCACCGGGACTTGGCGGGATTTGACTTCGGGCAGTCCGATATTGATGAGGCGCTGGTGCGCAGGCTACAAACCACCGAGTTCACCACGCCGGCCCATAACGCGGTGTTCATCGGCGGCCCCGGCACGGGCAAGACGCATCTGGCCACGGCCATTGGCGTTCAAGCGATACAGAAGTACGCCAAGCGCGTTCGCTTCTTCTCTACGGTAGAACTGGTCAACGCATTGGAGCAGGAGAAGGCGCATGGCAAGGCGGGCCAGATTGCCTTGAAGCTGATGTATGTGGACTTGGTGATCCTCGATGAGTTGGGCTATCTGCCGTTTAGTCAAGCCGGGGGCGCATTGCTGTTTCACCTGCTCTCCAAGCTGTATGAGCACACCAGCGTGTTGATCACCACCAACCTGGGGTTTGCAGAGTGGGCGCAAGTGTTTGGTGATGTGAAGCTGACCACAGCTTTGCTGGACCGACTGACCCACCATTGCCATATTGTGGAAACCGGCAATCAGAGTTGGCGGTTCAAACACTCCAGTGCGAAAACCAAAACATCCAAGCAGGTATCAAAATCCAAACAGCCGACGCTGACAGAGGGAGAATCGATGCCAATAGAGTGAAACTAAGACTTATCCACAGCCTAATTGCAGGGCGTTAAACTGCAAAGAGTGGGGTCAGGTTTGAATGGAAAACTGGGGTCAAGATTGGATGGAAATCAACACCTAGACCTTCAATTTCTATGCTAGTGAGGTGCAGGGCGTTTATTAGATTCACTAATGCGCGGGGCGAGCGGAAGTTTTCGTGCGAGGTGATGGTGGTGGCCTCGGGTAGTTCAAACTCTTCACGATCCTTATAGAGTTGTTGTTCGGGGTCTTCAAGCAAATAGACTTTTCCGCTTTCTCGTATCCGTTCCATTAGAGACTGAACCCAATCAGCTTGCATATCCTGTACTTCGTCCAATACCAAGAGATCCAAGTCGGGCGTACGGCCTTCCAGCAACACAATACAACGACTAGCAATCCGATCAAAAGTACCCGGAGTAGAAAAGTCCACTATCTCTCCAGCGGAGCGCAGAATGCGAACTGCAAATTCATGAAATGTTTCCGCAGGGGTGCGGACGGGCACCACGCGCGACATGTGGTCAGCAAGAGCTCGGTTAAAGCACAGGTACGCGGCCTGTTGCCCCGCTTTGTCGGCATCTTTCAAAAGCTTCAGTGCCAACTGCGTTTTGCCAGACCCCGCCGTACCAACCACTCGCACCAGACCCGATGGCACCTGCATTCGTGGCACCCAAGTTGCAAGTCCTGAAGATAGGCGGGTGACATCCTGCGCAAGTCGCCCTGTCAGTGCTGAAACATCTGCTACGACCTGTAGCCGGTTTTCAAAGAAATCAAGGACTTTGGTTTGTACTCCGACGTCCGGCGAGCCCGGACCCAGCGTCTGTCCAATGCGTGTGCAGATTTGACCCAAATCCTCGCTGTCCACAATCCGTTCGCGCTGCCACAATGCTGTCTCGGATTGAACTCGCACATTGGGTAGGACCAATAAGTGGTGTAGGTTGACACCTAATCCAGCGTCCTGCAAACGCCCGCGCAGCGCGCCGTACTGCAGACCCGTTTGCCTGCTCACGCTTTTTGTGTGATGACCGTATGTCTTGAATATCTCACCGGTTGCAAACTCCACCGATCCGGACTTTACTTCAATAAGCAGAACGTCGCCCGCCTGGTTGACCACCACGATATCAACTTCGCCATGCTGCTCTTGGTCGCCGACACCTCGTGACCAATGGACGCTGTGAAAAAGTACATAAGCGGGGGAAAGCCCCAGCTCGAGGGTACGCAGGAGGTCAAGCTCTGCCTTTTGGCCTAGCGTGAGGCCTGGCGTAATCGGAAGTGACGGGCAAATTCTGGCCATTGGGTTTTATAGATTTTGGGTATATTGACACAAATATTGCAAAATTTGTGGTCAAGTGCAATTTAAGTAGGGGCTCATCAGGTGAGCTCTTTATTCGCTAAGCTATCTTCCAAATCAGCTCCGTAGACATATCCCAATGGAAGAATTAACCCTAAGCCTTTCACCTACATTTTCGGACTTTGACCGCTCTGGTCTATTAAAGGCCATTCTTGCCCAGTTTCGGATCAAACAACATGGTGCCCACGGGCCAAGCCATTGGGCGAGGGTACGTAAGCACGGGCTTACGGTAGGAGGCGCGGTAGGCGCCGATCTGTTGGTGGTTGAGTTATTCGCATTTCTACACGACAGTCAACGCGAAAACGAATACAGTGACCCAAGCCATGGAGCAAGGGCTGCCGTTTACGCCCAAAGTCTCAATGGAACCTATTTTTCTTTAGCGCCCGAGCAATTGGCAAAGCTGTGCATAGCTACGACGGGCCACAGTGAGGGGAAAATCCACCGGGATCCGACCATACAAACTTGCTGGGATGCTGATCGCCTAGACCTTGGTAGGGTCGGCACTAAGCCAAGGGCTAAATATCTTTCTGCTGAAGGCGCTAAGCACATTGAGTCTGCATATGCATGGAGCATTCGCTAACCCTTGATGGCAACCATCTATTACCTGCCTGGTCGCGGAGGGCGCCTACTTGCTGGCCTTGGGAAGGCCATTCACGATCTCGGTTTTGATATCACTGGAAGAGAAATCGTTGGGACTTTTGGTGAACTAGTCTTTTCTGAACAGGTAGCTACTGTGGTCCAAGACTTGCGCACCCATTTTTGGGATGAATCCGCCCGCGTGGTTGCAAACTCTTTTGGGGCGTATTTGTTCTTACACGCGCAGTCCGGGCTATCGGCCTTTCCCGGTAGTGTTTTATTGCTGTCGCCGATAGTCGGTGGTTTCTACGATGATTCTCTTGGAACGGGGTTTGTGCCACCTTTGCCGGACAAGTTATTTCAACTTGCCCTCAATGGCAGTATGCCGACACCTAGATGGTGTGAAATGCACGTCGGCGATCAGGATTGGCAATGTAACCCAGAGAAGGTTTGCGCCTTAGGCGCATTAATCGGAGTTTCGGTCAGCGTGGTGCCGGACACTGGTCACTCTTTGGGGCAACGGTATGTTGCCGAAGTATTGGATAGATGGTTGCAGGCCCACTAACACATCAATAATTTAGAGATATTTTTTGACACCGATTTTCTATCACCCGCTTCAGCAAGTCGCCCACCGCTTTATATCGGTGCAGAAGATCCCGGAGTTCGTTCGCCAGGCTGGACGCAAGCCCGTAGAATTTCAGCCTTACCGGGTCGAAGACTTCGAAGCCGCGCATAGCCCTGCCTATGTGAAAGGAATCTTATCCTGCACTCTAAAAAATGGGTTCGGTACCTTGGATCCGGAAATCAACCAGGCGCTGCATTACTCGAACGCGTCTCTGGGTGCGGCGGTGCAATTTACGTTAGATCATGGCGGCGTAGCCTGTTCAGCATCCCAAGGATTCCATCACGCGCATTACGACAATTGCTATGGTTATTGCACCTTTAATGGCCTAGTTATCGCCGCCCGTAGCGCATTGGAGCGAGTGGAAAAAGTACTGATTATTGATGGCGATGCTCATCACGGAGATGGTACCGACGATTGTTTGCAACGCTTGAATTTACAGAACCGGATAATCAATGTCAGCCGCAGAGGTTTTGAGAAAATTGGCAGGCCAGAACACAGCCGTTTTTCCGCTACGCAATGGGAGCAATATGCCGACGGCTTGATCCGCCGATATTCGCCTGGTCTTGTAATCTACCAGGCGGGCGCGGACGCCTGGGATAAGGATCCTTACGAGGCTGGATATCTGTCATTTGACGCTTTAGGTGCGCGTGACCAAGGCATATTTGCTTCAGCCAAGGCGCACAATCTCCCACTCGTCTGGAATCTAGCCGGTGGTTACGCTGATCCTATGCAAAAGACTATTGACATTCACTTACAGACCCTGGCATTCTCAGATCAATACGTTTAGAGGCAAAAAATGAAGGAAGATATTCTGGAGCAATTGGTCGATGACTATTTCATAAGTAAGGGCTATTTCACGATGCATAACGTGAAATTTCGGCCTGATAAATCTCACCCTGACTACATTCAAAATCAAGACGCTGTTTTTAGCGACATAGATTTAATTGGGTATAACCCACATGAAAAGGGTGCGAAGCGGGTGGTTGTCGTAACTTGCAAGAGTTGGCAGTCAGGATTTGCTATCGACACAGTTATCGATGCGATTGAGAAGGATAAAAAAATTGGCGGAAAGCTTGCGTGGAAAAGTTTCCGTGAATTGGTAAAGCCTAAGTGGAGTGAAGCATTTTGTGAAAAAATTTATGAGCAAACCGGCAGTAAAAAATTCACATATTTCACCGCGGTGACAAAAGTCTCTGGAGCCCGTAAGTCTTGGGAATCAAATCCGGGATTCCTCAAAAATTTGCAAAATAATCCGATCCAACTGCTTTCTGTCACTGAATTGATGACGGAAATGAGTGCTGAAATAGATACTACCGTTGCGCCGTCTCAAGTTGGGCGTTTACTTCAGGTGATAAAGGCGTCGGGTTGGTTAAGTAGTTCCAACGAAAAATTGGAAGCACCCCGGCCAGCCTAGGCAGCGTTACCTTCGATTAACCTCTGTAGCCACTCCGGCCTCTGGGGGCAGTTGGCATCCAGCCATTCTTGGGCTTCTTTGTCACCTTGGGCGGCGGATCGTGCCATGAGTCGCTGAGCCTCCGCCGCGTCTTCGGTCACCCCCAGTCCTTTGGCATACAACAGCCCCAGCTCCCGCAATGCGCGCGCATCATTGGCATCAGCCGCTTTGCGCAGCCACCTGGCGGCCTCTGTGTGGTTGGTTTCGAGATCGTCGTCGTACAGCAGGATCAGCCCCAGGTAAAGGCTGGCCTCTGAAAATCCCTCCCTTGCGGAGGCGCGTAGCCATTTGATTGCTGTACCTACATTTTTCGTCACACCGAGCCCAAACAAATAGGCATGGCCCAGCCGGAATGTGCATCGCGCGTCGTCATCTTCCGCGCCCCGCATAAAGCATTCGACCGCCGCTTTCTCATTTTTCTTGACGCCATAGCCTAGTGCGTAGCTTGAGCCGAGCAGATAGACACCCCACATATTGCCTTGCAAACTAGACATCTGAAACAGCTCATGCGCTTTAGCCGGATCCTGAACCGCGATTTGATGGCTAAGATGCAGCGCACCTAATGCCGCCTGGCAATCTGCATGGCCAAGTTCGACTCCACGGGAGTACCACTTAGCTGCCTCTTCAATGTTTTCAGCAGTTCCTCTGGCTTTTTCATAGGCTTCGCCCAGGCGGAATATGGCTAGCTTGTGATCTTCCTCTGCCGCAGCCCGCAACCAACCCAGCCCGATGGTTTGGTCCTCTTGGGTTTTCCCCCACCAAAGCATCTGAAAGCCAAGGGTTGACTGCGCAATC
>CAJBBZ010000104.1 GCA_903951445.1 uncultured beta proteobacterium | reverse complement strand
CGGCAAAGGTGGCCGTGTGGAGGTCAGCTTGTTGGAGTCTGCGCTCGATTTCCAGTTTGAAGTGCTGACCACGCACCTGAATGACGGCGGCAAGTTGCCACAACGATCAGACGT
The DNA here is from genome assembly GCA_903951445.1 of uncultured beta proteobacterium. Classification (GTDB taxonomy): domain Bacteria; phylum Pseudomonadota; class Gammaproteobacteria; order Burkholderiales; family Burkholderiaceae_C; genus Allorhodoferax. The sequence goes on along the minus strand of CAJBBZ010000104.1, from coordinate 2,040 downwards.
CAATGGTGCCCACGCCTATCTGGGCGCACCCTATGGCATTTATGTAACGCTTGATGGCCACCTGGCATTGGCAATGGGACGTCTTGACAAGCTTGCGGGGGCATTGGACTGCCCGGCCTTGACACCGTATTTCGCACAAGACCGTTGGTTTGCGGACCGCGACGTCATCAAGAGAATTCTGGCTGACCATCTGGTGCATCAATCGACGCAGTATTGGATGGACCGGCTGGTCCCGGTTGACTATTGGTGCGCGCCGGTCATGACCTGGCCTGAACTATTGGCGCATGAGGGCTTCAAAGTGCTTGACATGCTGCAAGACGTTGTACGAGCCAACGGCGCAAGTGTACGAACCACGCGATGCCCGATCCGAATCGATGGCGCCCGTCCTGAATCAGTGCTGGGCTCACCCAAGGTCGGCGAGCACAACGACTGGGTTGAGCGCACCTATCTGCAACCGAACTGAACGTAATCTATGGAAAAGACGGAGCCGCAAAAAACGCCAAGGGAGCGCCATCAGGATATTCGTATCTGGAATGCCGAAGACTGGTATTGGGAAGACATCGTGCCGGGTACCCAGATCCGCTCTATCAGTCGTACCCTTAGCGAGGGAGAAAGCATGCAGTTCAATGCACTCGTGTTGGATATGCACCCCTATGTGGCGGACGAACCTTTTGCGCGTGAACAGGGTATTTTTGGACGCCGGCTGGTTGCCGGTGCCATGGTATTCAGCGTGGGATTGGGTTTGGTAGCGACAAATTGCCGCAATGCCTTCAGCTATGGCTATGACCGGCTCAGGTTTATTGGACCGGTTTTCATTGGCGATACGCTTTACACCATCAAGACTGATCTTGCCAAAGGCCCGAAAAACGAGCAGATGGGCCTGTGCCGCTCAAGCTACGAGGTGTTCAAGAACGATGGCGAGCTGGTGTTGTATTGCGAGCACCTCCAGACTGTCAAATACCGATCACCCCCACAGCCTTCTCAGCCGAACCGTGTTTGAAAGCAATCCAGATTTTCCCCACCAACCAGGAGTCAGTCAGATGAAAAAGCAAGCCCCTAGGAATATGCTGCGCGCAGGCGCGACGGCGATTGCCGCACTGATGCTTAGCGCCATGGCGAACACCGCCGTGGCGCAGGAGTTCAAGCTGCGTTTTGCCACATCGGTGGCAAGTACGCAGGAGGCCTCCTACAAGGAGATGGAGGCCTTCGCTAAGAGGGTGAAGGAGCGGTCCAAAGGCCGGATGGAGCTCCAGCTCTTTCCGGGCGAGCAGTTGGGTGCACAGAAGAAGGTCAATGAGATGATCAGCTCGGGCGCCAACATCATGAATATGACCGACTATGGTCAGATGGGCCAGTTTGTCCCGGATGCTGGCGTTTTGGCAGGCCCTTATATCTTTGGCAGCATGGACCAGGCTAGCAAGCTGTTCCGTTCGCCAGTATTCAAAGACGTGTCCGACCGCTTGGAGCAAAAGGGCATCAAGGTGATCATGGCCGACGGCCTGTTTGGCGCGCGCCATATGTTGGCAGATCGTCCAATCAGAAAACCCGACGACCTTAAAGGCATGACGATGCGGGTTCCGCCGTCGCCCATCATGGTTGAGACTTTCAAGTCTTTTGGCGCCCGACCCACCGAGATCCCTTTTGCCGAGCTTTACAACGCGTTGCAGTCTAATGTCGTGAATGGTGCCGAATCACCATTTGGCACGATCTGGGGTTCCAAGTTGCACGAAGTACGCAAAGTCATTTCGCGCACCAATCACCAGATCATGTACACCACCTGGGTGACCAGTTCGAACTTCTACAAGGGACTGCCAGCTGACTTGCAGCAGATTTTGATGGAGGAAGGGCGAAAGTCCGCTGAAAATCTGACCAAGGCCACAGTTGCTGAAGATGAGAAATTTGCTGACCAACTGCGTGCCCTCGGCGTGCAGGTGATTGCTGACGTCGATGTGCCCGCGTTCCAGAAGGCCAGCGCCGGCGTCTATCAAAGTCTGCCTGGCGTGACCCCCGGCTTTGTTGATAAAGCGCGCGCTGCAATGG
>CAJBBZ010000103.1 GCA_903951445.1 uncultured beta proteobacterium | reverse complement strand
TGCCTTCCCGCCACTTTTGGATACCAAACCGCCATGACCTACCTGCTCGCACTTGACCAAGGCACCTCCAGTTCCCGCAGCATCGTGTTTGATGCGCAAGGCCGCATCGTGGCCATGGCGCAAGAGGAGTTGACCCAGTTTTACCCGCAGCCCGGCTGGGTGGAGCACGATCCGCTGGAAATCTGGCGCACCCAGTTGGCCACGGCGCGCGATGTGCTGGCCAAAGCCGGCATCAGCGCGCAGCAAGTGCACGCCATCGGCATTACCAACCAGCGCGAAACGACAGTGGTCTGGAACCGCAAGACCGGCCAGCCCATTCATAAAGCCATCGTCTGGCAAGACCGGCGCGCCGAACCCGCTTGCGTAGCGCTGCGCGAACGTGGCATGGCGGAGCCCATTCGCCAAAAAACCGGCTTGCTGGTAGATGCTTATTTTTCCGGCACCAAGCTGCAATGGATTTTGGACCACGTGCCTGACGCCCGTGCGCAGGCAGCGAACGGCGAACTGGCCTTTGGCACGGTGGACAGCTGGCTCTTGTGGCAATTGACGAACGGGCGCGTGCACGCCACCGATGTGAGCAACGCCGCGCGCACCATGCTCTTTAATGTTCACAGCAACACCTGGGACCCGGAGCTGCTACAAGCCCTCAACATCCCCGAGGGCCTGATGCCCCAGGTGCTGCCCTCGGCTGCCCACTTTGGCGAGATCGAGCCAGGCCTCTTGGGCCACGGCATTCCCGTAGGCGGCATGGCCGGTGACCAGCAAAGCGCTTTGTTCGGCCAGGCCTGCTTTAGCGCCGGTATGGCCAAAAACACCTACGGCACCGGCTGCTTCATGCTGATGCACACCGGCACGCAATTTCATGCCTCGACCAATGGCCTGATTACCACCAGTGCGGCACAAATAGCCCCCACGGTCGGCACTGGCGTGTCCTCCCTGCCCCCCGAGGGGGCGCGATCTGGCTTGGGGCGGCCCGGCGCTGCGATCCGGCACGGCAAGCCTGAATTCGCCTTGGAAGGCAGCGTATTTGTAGGCGGCGCCGTGGTGCAATGGCTGCGCGACGGGCTGGGCGCGATCCGCAGCAGCGCCGAGGTGCAAGCGCTGGCGCAAAGCGTGCCCGACAGCGGCGGCGTGATGTTGGTGCCGGCCTTCACCGGCTTGGGCGCGCCCTATTGGAACCCCGAGGCGCGCGGCACCATGACCGGCCTGACGCGCGGCAGCACGCTAGCCCATATCGCCCGCGCGGCCTTGGAGAGCATTGCCTTTCAAAGCGCTGCGCTCTTGCAAGCCATGGCGCGCGACGCGCAGCAAGCGGGCGCTGCCGCCGTGACCGAGTTGCGCGTGGACGGCGGCGCCTGCGTCAATGATTTGCTGATGCAGTTTCAGGCCGATTTGCTGGGCATCAGCGTGCTGCGTCCGCAAGTGACTGAGACCACCGCCTTGGGCGCCGCCTACCTGGCCGGACTGTCCACCGGCCTGTACCCGAACACCGCCGCGCTGAGCCAACTCTGGCAAGCCGAGCGCCGCTTCGAGCCGCAAATCAGCCGCGCCCAAGCCCAGGAACAGATGCAGCGCTGGGAACACGCGGTGCGGCAAACCACGGCGGCCTAGTTGCGCTGCGCTGGCGAGGGCATAGTTAGACTCTGCCTGCCTTTTCACTTCCAGAGAACCCATCCATGCAGCAAGGCATCGCATTCATAGGCGGCGGCAATATGGCCAGCGCCATCATCGGCGGCTTGCTCAAGCAAGGCTGGCCTCTCTCCCACATCGAGGTAGTCGAGCCCTTTGACGAGGCGCGCGCCAAACTCAGCAGCCAATTTGGCATCAGCGCCCAGGCCCAGGCCGGCAGCTTTTTGACCCGCGCCGACCTGGTGGTTTGGGCCGTCAAGCCCCAAACCTTCAAAGACGCCGCCGCGCAAACGCAAGCCCACACCCACGCCGCCTTGCACCTGAGCGTGGCCGCAGGCATACGTAGCGACACGATTGCGCAGTGGCTGGGTAGCGAACGCGTGGTGCGCGCCATGCCCAACACCCCGGCGCTGATTGGCAAGGGCATCACCGCCCTGTTTGCCCGCGCCGCCGTCAATGAAGCAGACAAGGCGCTGGTGAACCAGGTTTTGGGTAGCACCGGCGAGCTCATGTGGGTGGGCGCGGAGGACCATATCGACGCCGTGACCGCGCTCTCGGGCTCTGGCCCGGCTTATATGTTTTATTTCATGGAAGCCATGCGCGAAGCAGGCACCGCCATGGGGCTAGACCCCGCCCAGGCTTACCGACTGGCAGTAGCCACCTTTATCGGTGCCGGCGAACTGGCCAAGGCCTCGCCTGAATCGCCCGAAACGCTGCGCCAGCGCGTGACATCCAAAGGCGGCACCACCTACGCCGCACTCAGCGCCATGGAAGCGAGCGGCATCAAACCCGCGTTCATCGCCGCCATGCACGCCGCGCAGCAACGCGCAAAAGAGTTGGGCGACGAATTCGGCGCTTGAATATCAAAAAGTCGCGACTTTTTGATAAACCTGTTTAAAAAAGTCGCAAATCGGAGAGGGCAGCACTACGCTTCCCTGGCCGCGCTCAATGCCGCGGCGCAGTCCAAAAGCCTTCGCGGCTGTAGTGCAGCTTGAGGAAATCGATCCACAGGCGCAGGCGCAGCGCCATGTGTTTGCGCTCGGGGAATACGGCGTAAATGCCGTTGGGTGGCGCGGCGAATTCTTCCAGCACCGGCACCAGCAGGCCGGAGGCGATCTCGGCTTCCACCTCCCAGGTGCTGCGCCAGGCGATGCCCCAGCCGCCCAAACACCAGTCGTGCAAAACCTGGCCATCCGAGCAATCGAGCGGCCCACTGGGCTTGAGGTGAATCACCTCCCTACCGTCGGCTTTGGGCACCGTAAACGCCCAGCCCCGGGTTTGCGAGGCATCGCTGGACAGCGTCAGGCAGTCAAAGCGCTGCAAATCCGAAGGTTGGGCGGGCCGTCCGTGGCGCGCAAGATATGCCGGAGTGGCCACGCACATGCGCCGGTTGTCGGCCAGTCGCACGCTCACCAGGGAAGAATCGGGCAAATCGCCCACGCGCACCGCGCAGTCAAAGCCCTCGCCCGCCATATTGATGACGCGGTCACTCAGGTTAAGCGACACGCTTACCTCCGGGTGCAGTTCCCGAAACAGCGGCACCAGCGGCGCCACATGGCGGCGACCAAAGCCCGCAGGCGCTGTCAGGCGCAAATGGCCGCTGGCCTGGATGCCACCGGCGCTCACGCTGGCCTCGGCATTGCCAAGGTCGGTGATCAGGCGCTGGCAGTCTTCCAAAAAAGCCGTACCCTCTTGCGTCAGCGTCATGCGCCGCGTGGTGCGCACGAGCAACTTGACGCCCAGGCGTTGCTCCAGCGCATCGAGCCGCCGCCCCACGATGGCTGGCGCAACGCCCTCGGCCTTGGCCGCAGCCGTCAGGCTGCCACGCAGCGCTACTGCCACAAAAGACTCCATTTGCTTGAGCTTGTCCACGGCTTACTCCTGCGGCAAAGCCAAAGTGCCCGCATGCTGCATGGCGCTAATTTCGTCTTCGCTATAGCCCACGTCCAGCAAGACCTCGCGCCCGTGCTGGCCCAAGCGCGGCGGATCCAGGCGCAGGCCCAGGCGTTCACCGTCCAGCGTCAAAGGCAACAAAGGCACCGAGGTCTCTCGCCCGTCGGGCAGGGTCATCGGGGCCAGGCCACCGGTTTGCAGCAAATGCGGATCGGCAAACAAGTGCTGCGGGTCGGTAATCGGCGCAAAGGGCAGACCTTCGCGCTCGAATACAGCAGTTAATTCCTCGCGCGTATACGTGGCCAGACGCTCACGCAGCATAGGCATCAGCCAGGCGCGGGCGCGTACCCGGTCATTGTTGGTGGCAAGGCGCGCATCGGCGTACAAATCGCCAAAGCCAAAAGCATCGCAAAACACCCGCCACTGGGTATCGCCCACCACCGCCAAAAAGATTTGCGCGCCGCCTTGCACGCTAAACACGTCGTAAATACCCCAGGGCGAAATACGCTCGGGCATGGGCGCGGCGGGCTGGCCGGTCACTGCAAATTGCAGCATGTGCTGCGCCACCAAAAACACATTGTTTTCAAACAGCGCGGCCTGCACTTGCTGGCCCTGGCCGGTTTGCTGGCGCTGCATCAGCGCGGCCATGGCGCCCATAGCGCCAAACACGCCGCCCATGATGTCGTTGACGCTAGAGCCCGCGCGCAGCGGGTCGCCGGGCCGGCCCGTCATAAAGGCCAGGCCGCCCATCATTTGCACCACTTCGTCCAGGGCGGTGCGGTGCTCGTAGGGGCCGGGCAAAAAGCCTTTGTGGCTGACATAGATCAGGCGCGGATGGCGGGCCGACAAAGTGGCGTAGTCCAGCCCCAGCTTTTCCATGGTGGCGGGTTTGAAGTTCTCGCTGACGATGTCTGCCCGGGCCACCAATCGCGCCACCACGTCGCGGCCCGTGGCGCTTTCCAGGTCGAGCGCAATACTTTTTTTATTGCGGTTAAACAGCGGATAAAAACCGGCGCCCACGCCCAGCAGTTTGCGGGTGCTGTCGCCCGCCAGCGGCTCGACCTTGACGACGCCGGCACCCATATCGCCCAGCACCATGCCGCAGGTAGGGCCCATGACCATGTGGGTGAACTCGACAACGCGGATGCCGGACAGGGGCAGAGTCTTGGATGTATTCATTTTTGTCACGAATGGATTGCTTTTTAGCATCATAGTATGCGCCAAAGTATCGAATAGAGTAGAGCACCGTGCAATTTATTGCGCGCGCTATTCCCTTTTCTGTTTCCAAGGAGCCCCTATGGCCACCGCCCGCACCACGATTGGACGACTGCATGTCGCCACCGAGTTACAAACTTTTATCGACACCGAAGTGCTGCCCGGCACTGGCGTGAAGCCCGCCAAATTTTGGAAAGGCTTTAACGCCATCGTCGCTGATCTGGCGCCCAAAAACGCCGCCCTGCTGGCCGAGCGCGAGCGCTTGCAAAGCGCAATCAACACCTGGCACCAGGCCCACCCCGGCCCGATAACTGACATGAAGGCCTACCAAGCGTTCTTGAAAGACATTGGCTATTTGGCGCCGCTGCCCGCCAAGTCGCGCATCACCACGAAAAATGTCGATGCTGAATTGGCTATCCAAGCGGGCCCGCAACTGGTGGTGCCGGTATTGAATGCCCGTTATGCGCTCAACGCCGCCAATGCGCGCTGGGGCAGTTTGTATGACGCGCTGTATGGCACTGACGTGATCTCCGAAGACGGCGGCGCCACCAAAATCAGCGCCAGCGGCAAAGCCTATAACCCCAAGCGCGGCAAAAAAGTGATTGCCTACGCGCGCAAGCTACTCGACGAAGTCGCCCCCTTACGCAAAGGCTCGCACAAAGACAGCGTCGCCTACAGCGTAAAAAATGGCAAGCTGGCGGTGGCCCTGAAAGACGGTAGCAACACCAGCTTGGCCACACCTGCCCAGTTCCAAGGTTTTCAAGGCATGGCCAAAGCGCCCTCCTCGGTGCTCTTAGAGCACAACGGCTTGCACCTGGACATCTTGATCGACCACAACTCCCCGATTGGCAAAACCGATGCCGCCGGTGTGTTTGACGTGGTGATGGAAGCGGCGCTGTCCACTATTTTGGACCTGGAAGATTCGGTAGCGGTGGTGGACGCAGCGGACAAAGTGCTGGCCTACCGCAACTGGCTGGGCATTTTGCAAGGCACGCTCACCGAGACGATTAACAAAGGCGGCAAAACTTTTGTGCGCGGCCTCAACCCTGACCGCGTCTATACCGGTGCGGACGGCAAACCCGTGGTGCTGCATGGCCGCTCGCTGCTGTTTGTGCGCAATGTGGGCCATTTGATGAGTAACCCGGCCATCACCTACAGCGCCAAAGACGGCAGCACGCAGGAGATCCCCGAAGGCATTTTGGACGCGGTAGTCACCACGGCGATTGCCATCCACGACATCCAGCGCACCAAAGCCGATGCCGCAGCGGGCATGGTGCGCAATTCGCGCAAGGGTTCGGTGTATATCGTCAAGCCCAAAATGCATGGCCCCGCTGAAGTGGCGTTTGCCGATGAATTGTTTGGCCGCGTCGAGGCCTTGTTGGGCTTGCCCGAAAGCACCGTCAAGCTGGGCATCATGGACGAAGAGCGCCGCACCAGCGTCAACCTGCAAGCCTGTATCGCCGCTGCGCGCAGCCGCGTAGCCTTTATCAACACCGGCTTTTTGGACCGTACCGGCGACGAGATACACACTGCCATGCACGCCGGCCCCATGATCCGCAAAACCGAGATGAAAGCCACGCCCTGGATCGCGGCCTACGAGCGCAGCAATGTGCTAGCCGGCCTGGCTGGCGGGCTGCGCGGCAAAGCGCAAATCGGCAAAGGCATGTGGGCCATGCCTGATCTGATGAAGGCCATGCTGGAGCAAAAAATCGTACACCCCAAAGCCGGTGCCAACACCGCCTGGGTGCCCAGCCCCACCGCCGCCACGCTGCACGCCCTGCACTACCACCAGGTGCTGGTCAGCGATGTACAAAAGCAACTCGAAACCATCGACTTGCGCAAAGTACGCGCCGGTTTGCTCAATGACATGCTGACCATTCCCGTGGCCACCAACACCGGCTGGAGCGAGAAAGAAAAGCAGCAAGAGCTGGACAACAATGCACAAGGTATTTTGGGCTATGTGGTACGCTGGATTGACCAAGGCGTGGGCTGCTCCAAAGTGCCCGACATCCACAACGTAGGCCTGATGGAAGACCGCGCCACCCTGCGTATTTCCAGCCAGCATATTGCCAACTGGCTGCTACACCGCATCGTCACCAAAAAGCAAGTGCAAGCCACTTTCGAGCGTATGGCTGCCGTGGTGGACGGGCAAAACGCCGGTGACCCGCTGTACCAGCCCATGGCCGGTAATTTCAAAACCTCCAAAGCCTACAAAGCTGCCACCGACCTGGTGTTCAAAGGCTTGGCGCAACCCAGCGGCTACACCGAGCCGCTGCTGCATGCCTGGCGCTTAAAGGTGAAGGCGCAGCGCAAATAATTGGATACTTGCCTGCAAAGCGAAGCGGCACCTGCGGGTGCCGTTTTTATTGTGTGCAAGGGATGAACTACACGCCCAAGAAACCCGCCAACGCCGGATCGCGCAGCAGGTCCTGGCCGCTGCCTTGCAGCACGACCTGGCCTTTTTGTAGGACGATGGCGGTGTCGGCGCGCTCTAGCACTTTGCGGTAGTCGCGATCCACGATCAAGGTGGCAATACCGCTTTGGCGTATGCCTTCGATCACGCGCCAAATTTCGGCCACGATCAAAGGGGCCAGGCCCTCGGTGGCTTCGTCCAGGATGATGAGTTGCGGGTGCGTCATCAGGGCGCGGCCAATGGACAACATTTGCTGCTCTCCACCCGATAGCTCGGCGCCCAGATTGGACAGGCGCTCGGCCAGGCGCGGAAAGGTTTCCATCACCCGCGCAAACGGCCAGTCGCTGCGCCCGTCGGTGCCCGGTCGGGCGGCCATCAGCAGGTTTTCGCGCACCGTGAGGTTGGGGAAAACGCCCCGCCCTTCGGGCACATAGGCCACGCCCAGGCGCGCCATTTCATGCGGGCGGCTTTTAGACACATCGACGCCGAAAGCGCGGATGCTGCCGCTGCGCTCGGTCACATGGCCCAGCAGGGTGCGAATCAGCGTGCTCTTGCCCATGCCGTTGCGCCCGAGCAGGCCCATAGTTTGGCCGCGCGCAATATCGACATCAACGCCATGCAGCACCTGGCCCGAGCCGTACCAGGCCTGAATCGCGCGCGCTTGCAAAATAAGCTCCGTCATTAGCGCAATGCCTTTGCAATGCGCAGCTGCATCAAAGTCCAGCCAGTGTCTACTGCTGTTGCTGTTGCTGTTGCTGTTGCTGTTGCTGTTGCCTGTGTCAGCATCAATGCTCCCCCAAATAAGCGACCCGCACCTCGGGACTGTTACGCACCGCCTCGGGGTTGCCGCAGGCGATGAGCTGCCCGTTCACCAACACAGTAATCACATCGGCCACGCGAAACACCGCGTCCATATCGTGTTCGATCAGCAGCATGGCGTGTCTGGCCTTGAGGGCCGTCAGCAGTTCCAGCATGCGCTCGGTTTCTTCGGCACCCATGCCGGCCAGCGGCTCGTCCAGCAGCAGCACCGAAGGACGCGTAGCCAGACACATGGCGATTTCAAGTTGGCGCTTTTGCCCATGCGACAACAAGCCCGCTTCGCGCGCCAGCAAATCTTGCAAGCCCGCTTGCGCTGCTGCATCTTGCGCAGCCTGCATGCTCTTGACGCAAGCAGAGGCGCTCTGCCACCAAGCCCAGGGCTGCTGGTGCATGGCCTGCGCGGCAAGCCGGCAGTTTTCCAGCACGCTAAAGCTGGGATAAATCGTGTTGCGCTGGTAGCTGCGGCCAAGACCCGCACGGGCACGGCGCGGCTGGCTCCAGCGGCTCACATCCTGCCCCAGTAAATGCACCGAACCAGCCGATGCTTCCAACTCGCCGGACAAAATGTTCACCAAGGTGGACTTGCCCGCGCCATTGGTGCCAATGACCGCGTGCACGCTGCCGCGCGCCACGTCAATAGACACATTGTCCAAAGCGGTCAACCCGCCCCAGCGGCGGCTGATGCCGGTACCGCGGAGCAAAATTTCAGGGCTGTGCATGGCCTGCCTTTGTGGGCGTCGCTTGCGCCAACGCACCGCTGCCATGCGCACCGGGCTTGCGCCCGAACAACTGTCCCGGTATGCCCACCAAACCGCGCGGCAGCAAAGCCACGCTGGCGATGATGGTGAGCCCCAGGCCCAGATGCCAATGCTTGGCAAATTCGCCAAAAATCGCCTCGGAGCGGAAAAATTCTTGCAAGAGCGCAAACGCGAACGCGCCAATCAGTGCGCCGCGCAAATGGCCCAGGCCGCCCAAAATAATGATGATCAGTACCTCGCCCGAGATATGCCAGCTCATCATTTCCGGGTTCACAAAACCGTCTTTTACGGCAAACAAAAACCCCGCCAATCCGGCGATGCCGCCTGACACCACAAAGGCCGCCAGCTTGTACGGGTAGGTAGAGAAACCTGTGGCGCGCATGCGCTGTTCATTGACGCGGATACCGGCCAGCGCATGGCCAAATTTGGAGCGGCCCAGCAAGGCCAAGAATACAAACGTCCCCAAAAGACAAGCCAGCGTAAAGCGGTACATCACCAGGGGCTTGTCCAGGTCCAGCCAATCGCCCAGCGCGGGTTTCATCATCAGGTAAATACCGTCGGTGCCGCCGCCCAAAGGCGTGTCGTGCACCACGTAATAGGCCATTTGTGCAAAGGCCAAAGTAACCATAATGAAATATACGCCCTTGGTGCGCAAAGACAGCGCGCCTACCACCAAGGCGTAAGCGGCGGCCAGCAGCACACATAGCGGCAACAAAGTCGCGACCGAAGCGGGCCCGTCAGACGGTGACAAAAGCACGGTGGCATACGCGCCAATGCCAAAAAACGCCGCCTGCCCGAAGCAGACCAGGCCGGTCTTGCCCACCAGCAATTCCAGGCTGAGCGCCAGCACCGCAAAAATCATGATCTTGGTGGCCAAATCGACACCAAAATTACCCGCCACATGCGGGAACACGGCCAGCGCCGCAAAGCTGGCCAGCACAAACAAAAATTTAGGCAACTGCGCGCGCATTAACCCGCCTTGAACAAGCCATCGGGCTTCCACAGCAATATGACGGCCATCAACACATACACCAGCACGCCCGCCACCTGCGGCACTAGCACTTTGCCAAAGGTATCGACCACGCCGATCAGCAAAGACGCCAACAAGGCCCCGCGTATCGAGCCAATGCCGCCGATCACCACCACCACAAAGCAAATAATCAGCACCAAGCTGCCCATCCCCGGATAGACCGAGGACACCGGCGCGGCCACCATACCGGCCAGCACCGCAATAGCCACCCCGGCGGCAAACACCACGCGGTAAAGAAACTTAATATCAACGCCCAGGGACTGCACCATTTCGCGGTTGGTACTGCCCGCGCGAATCATCATGCCCAATCGGGTTTTGGCAAAAACAAAGTACATGCCCAGGGCCAGCAACAAACATACGCCCGAGATAAAAAGGCGATACACCGGGTAGACCATCATGTCGCCTAGCGGGATGCTGCCGGATAAAAAGTCCGGCGCTTGCACGCCGTGCACATCGTCGCCGACCAGCAGGCTGCGCAGTTCCTCAAAAACCAATATCAGGCCGTAGGTCATCAGCACTTGCTGCAAATGCTCGCGGGTGTACAGAAAACTGTAAAACGCCCACTCCAGCAAATAGCCTAGCGCGACGGCCAGGATCAAGCCAAACAACAGAGTGGTAAAAAAGCCGCCGCCTACCGTGGCCGCCACAAAGGGCGCCAAGGCAAACGCCATGTAGGCGCCGATCATGTAGAAGCTGCCGTGCGCCAGGTTGATGACGCCCATGATGCCGAAGATCAACGTCAGCCCCGAGGCCACCAGGAACAGCAGCAGGCCGTACTGCAGCGAGTTCAGGCACTGGATCAGAAAGATGGCAAGGTCCATGGAGCGGGCTCTCTTCAGGGGTGCGTCGTCGTGGCGCGTCAGGGGGCCGCAGGCGCGTCGTGACCGGGCGGCAGGTGCGCATGGTGCCTCATGAATCGGCA
>CAJBBZ010000102.1 GCA_903951445.1 uncultured beta proteobacterium | reverse complement strand
CTTGCCGTGAACCATTAGAAGCATAAGTTGTGCCAGCTTTCTTTGCCGCTTTTTGCCGCCTTGTGCCCTAGCCACCGTCTGCCAAGCCTGCTAAGGGCTTTGGTGCGGGACGTAAAAAAGCCCGCCAGAGGCGGGCTTTTAGATCCGTGCGGCCCTTACCGCATTCGGTTTACTTAAGCAGTGCCAACACGCTTTGGGGCTGTTGGTTGGCCTGGGCCAGCATGGCGGTGGCCGCTTGCTGGATGATCTGCGAGCGTGACAGATCTGAAGAGGCCGTAGCGTACTCGGTATCCATGATGTTGCTGCGCGAGGCCGCCAGGTTGGCCGAGACGTTGCTCAGGTTGTCAGCGGTATAGGTCAGGCGGTTCATGGTGGCGCCCAACTGAGCGCGCTGGCCGTTGACCTTGTCCAGGGCAGAGTCAAGAGTTGCCAAAGCTGAGCTAGCTCCGGTATTTGTGGAAATCGCCAAGGTGGCGATATTGAGGCCGGCCGATGCAGTTGTCGTGTCTTCAATCGCCACGGTAAACGTAGTATCGGAGGCAACGCCCACTTGGAAGGTCAGGGTAGCGGAGGCCAACACCGTGGTGGTATTCCACTTGGTTTGGGTTCCGATATTGGAAATTTGGCTGGTCAGCTCGGTGAACTCCGTGTTCAGGTAAGCGCGCTGCGAATCCGAATTGGTGGCGTTGACCGATTGCACGGCCAATTCACGCATACGTTGCAGCATATTGGTTTGCTCGACCATCGCGCCCTCAGCGGTTTGCAAGAGGTTCACGCCGTCATTGGCATTACGCACTGCCTGGTTCAGGCCGCGGATTTGCGAAGTCATGGTGGTGCCGATGGCCAAGCCTGCGGCGTCGTCCTTAGCGGAGTTGACGCGGCTACCAGTGGAGAGTTTCTCCATGGCGCTATTCATAGAACGGGAATTGCTGGCCAGCGCAGTTTGCGCCTTGAGTGCACTGATGTTGGTGTTAATTGCGGGCATGGTGTTCTCCAAAAAATGAGAGGTGAGAGTCAAGTGGTAAAACAGGTCAGATAATTTGGACTCATTGAGCCCCTTTCATCCCACCAGCACAGAAACATTTTCCTGATATTTAAAGCATCGACGCTTGCTGAAAAATCTTGAGTAGTTTCCGAAAATATTTACTATTATTTAAAAAATACTTAGGCAATCTTGTTGTACAAGATACCTTTCATGGCATCAATATGGTGGGCCATTTTCAGAACGTCTTCGGTCGGAATTTGGCGCACCACATTTCCGCTATTGAGGTCGGTCACTTTAATGACGGCGCTGTTTTTTGCGCTATCGAAGGAAAAGCCCAAACCGCGCTTGGTGGAGGTCATTTGCTCATTGAGCATATTGATAGCCGAGGACAAATTGGCGCGGGCTTGGTTGGGGTCGTATTTGATGTCGACCGACTTGGGCGCTTCAATTTTTGGGCGCTCGGGCATCGCCACTTGCACCTTGGCAACTTTCATTTGCTCTTGCGCCGCCGCTGTGACGGTGGTGTTGGGCCCGTGGCCCGAGGATGCAGCCGCGGAGCTGCCCACTTTGCCGATTTCTGTTTCCATAGTGTTCCATCCTTTCAGTGTTACCCAAGGCCCAAAACGGGCACAGGTGACATGCAGCGCCCTTGAATGGACACTCTGTGGATAGGGAATCGGCACGACCCGTCAGGACTTGAGGGTCTTTGGAAAATTATTTTCCAGCTTTATTTATTGGAGTACATCGCCATCATGCCTTCAAAGGTACTCGTCAGGCCGGTTTGGGTGTTTTTGGTTTGTCCGACCATGCTGTCCATGGCGGCAAACTGCTTCTGATAGCGGGCCAATATCCTGGTCATGCGCTCTTCCAGGGCGGTCAAATCGTCCTGGTACTTGGTAATCCGCTTGTTGGCGTTGTCGGTTTCGATGGTCGGCGTGCCCGCTGCGCCCAGCATTTTTTCCAGCGCCTTGCTGGCATCGCCCGCCAGGCCCGAGGCGTCCAGGCTAAACGCGGTCTGGTTTTCCTGGTTACCCGACAGCAGCGTGACCGTGTCTGCAAATTTGAAATTCAGCGCCAAGTCCAGGGTAACCGAGTTGGCAGTCAACTTGCCGTTTTTGTCCACCTGCAGACCAATATCACGCAAAGCCGACAGCGTGCGCGCCGGGCCGGTACCACTGCTTCCGCCAGCGGTGGAGGAGTCGTCAGTGACTAGTCGGCGCAGCTGGTCACGCAGCGCGCGCACGCTTGAGTTGCCGGCCAAAGTGCCGCCATAGGTGGCCAGGCTGGACTTGGGGTTGGTAACCTCATTGAGCAGGCTGCTGGCGTCGTTGTAGGCAGTCACCAAGGCATTGAGCTTGGCCTTGGCCACGCTGGTGTCGTTGGCCAGGCTCAGGGTGGCAGCCGAGCCGGTCGCTTGGACAAAGCCGTTGACCGATGTCGCGTTGGTCCCGGTCAGGTTGAGCGTTACGCCCGCAATCACATCGCTCACGGCATTGCTGCTGCTGGTAATAGGCAGGCCGTTGACCTGCAAGGCGGCGTCTTTGGCCTCTTGCAGCGGCTTGGTCATGCACAAATCTCTGGCCGATTGCTTTTGCACAAAGGCCAGCGCATCGCCGTTGTCGGTCAGCAGGGAGAAAGCGTTCGCGCTGCCCGAGGGGCTGGTCACGGTCAATTTGCCGCCATAGTAATTAGCGCTCAAGCCTTTGGCCTGGGCTGCTGCCGATCCGTTAAAGGCCGCAACAAAGGCGTCTGGCGTTGGGGGATCCACCACGATGGGGTTGGCGGTGTCGCCATTGAGCGTCAGGCTCAGGGGCGCTGCGGCCATGGCGGTGTCGCCCGCGGCAAAGCTTTGCGAGGACTGGCTGATTTGCGGTCGGTTCAGAGAAATAGCGCCAAAGTCCAGGCCGACGGCGTCGCTGCTCAAGACAAAGGCATTGCTGTTGCCGCTGGCGCCGGTGACCGTAATTTTGTAGCCGTTGCCGGTATTGACCAACTGGGCGCTCAGGCCCTGACCGGCTTTGTTAATGGCATCGACCACGCCCGCCGGTGTGGCGGTGGTCACGGCTATCGAGGGCGCATTGGAGCCGTTCAGGTACAAATTGAGCGGTTGGGTGGTGATTACTTGGGACGCACTGGTAAACGATTGGGTGGATGCACTTCTTTGCTCCTGCGCCAATTGGGTCACCAATACCGAATGGCTGCCCGGCTGCGTGCTGCTGCTGGTGCTGACTGAAAAAATCTCGGTTTGGTTGCTGCTGGCTATGACGGAGCTGAAATCACTCACGTCTTTCAGGTCGTCAAAGGCGGTTTTGACTGCGCTGAGGGCAAATTTGACTGCCGCGTAGCCTGAAACAATGGCTTCGTTTTTCTTGATGTTCTTATTGATCGCGTCGGCGCGCGGCGCTCTTTCGGCATCGACCAGGCTTTGCGCCAGGGACGCGGTGTCTATCCCAGAGCCGCTGCCCAGGGCCTTCATCACGTTTTGACCGCTTGCCGCTTTGCTGGTCGCGCTACTGGCGCTACTCGTGCTACTGCTGGTACTCGTGGAAGCGGACGAGCTAGAGGTGGATGAAACCGAGGTAACCATGGTGTGTGTCTGGGGACTTTAAAACGAGTCGGCTGTATTTTTAGGAACTTGAGCCCGGATCAGCCCAGGTATTTGAAAAGAGACATCTGCGAAGTCTTGGCAAACGTGCTCTGCGCCGCTTCCAGCGACAGCATCAGCTTTTGCATATTGGTCACGGCAGTGGTCATATCCAGGTCCTCCACTTGGGAGAGTGCGACCGAAAGGCTTAACTTGGTATCTTCCACCACCGCGCCTTGTTGCTCTACCACCTTCATATCGGTGCCGACATCGGCTTGGGCCACCACCACGCCGCCGTGCAGCGTGTCAACTTCGGTCAGGCCGCGTTGCATCAAGCTGCGATTGCCATCATTGACGCCTTTAATCAAATCGTCGATGGCCGTGAAAAACCCCACACCCTCGCCATTTCGAACGACCCGGACAAAGGCATTGGTGCCGGGCCGGTTCAGGGGCAAGGTACGCTGCTCACCCACAGCTACGTTCATGCGCGTCTGGTCGCCTGTGTATTCCACTACGCCCCTGTCATTCTCGGTAAACGCCTGCGTATTGACTTTGCTGCCGGAAAAAATGAAATTGCCACCTGCGTCTGTGCTGTTGGCAACGCTCAGCAGCTGATCACGCAGGCCCTTCATCTCGGTGGCAATCGCTCTGCGACTTACTTCGCCCTGACTGGCGTTATTGGCTTGAATCGCCAATTCCTTGATCCGCACCAACACTTCGCTGGCATTGCTCAGGTTAGCGCTTTCCGAATCTAGGCGGCCTTGCACCTGACTTAAGGCCTTGGTGTAGGTATCCTGCCGCCCGATCACCGATTTGAGGCGCGTGATGCTCGCGGCCTGATTGGGCGCATCGCTAGGGTTGAGCACCTGTTTTTGCGCCGCAATCTCCTGTTGGGATTTGGCCAAATCATTTTGGATGCTGACCATTTGCTTGCTGGCGCGGTCAAAAAGGTAGCTGGTGGATATTTGCATGATGGTGTTTCCTCGGCTGTTTACACGCGCAGCACGGCTTCAAATAATTGGCTGGCAATCTGCAGCACCTTGGCCGAGGCCTGGTAGGCCTGCTGGTAGCGAATCAGGTCGGCCGCCTCTTTGTCCAGGCTTACGCCAGAAATCTCGTCCCGCGATTTCAGCGCCTGCTCATTAACCACTTTCAGCGCCGTCTGCGAAATGGCCGCCTGCCTGGCGATATTGCCCATCTCGTTGACTTGGTCGATGTAGGAGTTCGTCAGCGTCTTGCTGCCGACGACGGCCTTGGTTTCTAGCTCCGAAATAGAGAGCAAATTGTCGTTATTGCCCAGACCGTCCTTATTGCCATCCAAGGTGAACACGTCATTGACTTTGGGCACTCCGGTAAAGGAAATGTTCAGCCCCTGAAAGCTTACGCCGGGGTTAAGTTGCTCTGGGTCGAACACGCGCTCGGCCACCACGGTAGCGCCCAGGCCCGGTTTGGTCGCGTCTTTGGAAGAGATGGTGTAGTAAAGCGCGCCTTTGTACTTGGCAGGATCCTGGAAAAATTTCACGTCCAGGGTTTGGCCACGCAAATTTTGCTTGGCATCGGCCGCTTGTCCGGAGTAGGTGGCCGACACCGCAGCATTGCCCGGGCCGGTGACAAAGATCAAAAGATCATCCTTGACCTCGCCGCTGACAAACGCGCCGGTGCGAAAGCCCAGTTGCGCCAACTGGTTGGGTGAGCCCGCGCCAAAGCCCAATTGAATCGGCCCCGAGGGCTTGAAGTCGTACTTCACCCTAAAGGTCGTGGCAATTTGTCCCAGGGCCGTGACCAAAGAGGTGCCGGTGGCGTCCGAGGCGACGGCCGAAGTCCGGATGTCCTGACCCCGGTGCTGTTCGTCATTGCGGATCTCTAAATCACCCAGGGCGTTGACTGTCGCGATGACACCCGCGCCGCTGTTACTAATGTTGGTGGCAAAGTCTTCCAAAGTTTCCACGTCGCCCATGAAGACCTTTTTCCAAACGCCTGCGTCCTTGATAAACAGCGGTTTGTCGAAATTGACTTGGTCCTTTTTGATGGTCACCGTGTTGATGGGCTCGGCCGGCCATGAGCCATTAACAATACCCAAAGCGTTGCTTTGGTAGGTGTATTGGCTGTTAGCGGTTCCAGCGATCGGGCTGCCGTTACTGAAAGTGGGTGCCGTCAACCCGAGGGCTGTATCCACGGTACTTCCATCGTTATCAACCCCCGTGGCTGAAATACCGATGTTTTGGCCCAGGTGTGCCGCGTCATTTCGGATCTCCAATTTGCCATCAGCGTTGACAATTGCAACGACTTTTGCATCGCTGCTGTTTATTTGGTCGGCCAGGCCTTGCAATGTCGAAATGCCCGACATATCCACAGCTTTCCAATCACCGGCGAGGCCCGAGCCGCTGAGGTACAAGGGCTTGTTGTAATCGATTTGGTTTGCAGCGAAGGTCGCCGTGGTCGTGGCGATGCTGCCTGAAATGCGTATCTTGGGGTTAGTGTCGCTCGCTATGCTGCCGAGTATGAGGTTTTGGCTGTCATCGCTTAGGCGCGCGGTTACCTGGGTCTGGCCCGCTTTGTCATTGATGGCCTTCGCGATGGCCAGCATTGCCGAGCGAAAGCCTGGCATTGCCAGATTGAGCGCCTGTTGGTAGTTCTGTTTTTCCAGCGCGCTAGCCGATGCAAGCGGCGGATCTGGCAATTTCGGAATCCGGATATTTCCCAGTTCAATAGGCTGCCCATTGATCATCAAGCCTTTGGCGTTGAGCTTTCCTCTAATGTCAGTACCCAGATCGATTTTGGAGGTGCTTAAAACGACCGCATCAATGGCTGGCTTAATCAAGTCCACTTTGCCATGGAAGGTGGTGGAGCTGATGCCCAAGGCAGTGATCGAGGTGAGGCCGGGGTTGTCGGACAGCGTGGCCGAGACACTGATGTCGTCGCCTGCCTGAGCCACTTTGAAAGTGCGTGGCGCAATACCCAAGGCCGTCGTCGAGTTAGTTTGTGGGGCGTCGCTGGCCTCGGTTGAAATACTTATGTCCTCACCGGCTCGGCTGGCCGTTCTGCTGATGACCAGATCAAACCCGCTCAATCGCGCTTGGACTCCGGCGCCGGCATTGTTGATGGCCGCAACCAATTCTTCGGGCGTCGTGACCGATGCGGTGACGATTTCCTTCCAGGTGCTACCGTCCTTGATAAAAAGCGGCAGACCGGTCAAGCCATTGTTCAGAGGTAGCTGGCTGATATTGATGGAAATATCATTGGACTTCACGTTGTTGGTGATGATCAATTCGCCCGTCGAATTGACCACCGCTTCCACGCCTGCGTTCGCTTGGTTAATGGCTTTGGCCAGCGCGGCGGTCGAATCCGTGTTCTTGGTTTGCACCGCCTGCCCTTGGATGTAGAGCGGCATGCCAAAGCGGATATCTTGGGGTTTGATCACAATGACATTGCTAGCCTTGGCCGTTACGCCGGTGACCGCAGTGGATTGGTTAACCCATTGTGCGACGGCCGATGATTGCAGCGCAGTGCCATCGCCGGGTGGGGTTAAATCCCCCAGGGCGTGCCCATTAAGCGTGAACGAGCCTTCCGGAAAGGAGCCGTTGGGCGGGGGCGGCATCGTGTTTTTTGTCAGGGTGGCGATGCGGTTTCCGCTTAATACGGCGGGCAGATAGTTGTATCCGGTCACCGCATCTTGACTGTCCAAGATCGGTTCTGCCGGCACTTTCGCCTGCGCGCCATAGAAAATATTCATGCCCTTGTACCCAAGGACTTGGGTGCCATCGGCTGAGAGGCCCGATTTGTTAAGGTATTCGTCACTCAGGGTGGCGCCTTGCGCAAAGCCGTTTTCCGCTTTGACCAGGTTGTCCTCGGCCAGCGCACTGATGTCGCTGGAACCCATCAGGTGCCTGCCGTCGCGCGTGTAGATTTGCAGTTGCTGCCCGGGCTGCATATTGTCCAAATAGACACTGACGTCTTGCAGGCCCAGGTTCACCGCAGCGACGCTGGTCACGCCCATACTAGAGCTGACGTTGATTTGTTTTGCAATGCCTACGCTGGCGTTGTTGAGTAATACCGTTTGCAGGGCCGGCGGCCCGGCTACAGTGGTCGCTGCATTGTTGCCGGTGCTGGCTGCCGGGCTCAGGTCGTAGGCGACTTTGGCATTGGTGCCGCTGGGATTTTTTTCTCCTTCGACCACCCTGAATTGGGCGCCTGCTGCGACCATCAGCGGATCATCGAAAGTTACCTGCATGCCGCCAGCCAGGTTAGCGGCCTTGGGGTCAAAAGTAAACATGGCCTGCCCGGCTTTGCCGTAGCCGTCAACACCCTCCTCGTGGATCTTGTTCACTTCATTGGCAAAGGTTTGCGCCAGGCCGTCCAGCGCAGTGCGCGAGCCCCCCAGCACTTGCGCCCTGAAGGCCAAAATGCCCGAAAGTGAGCCGCTGGTGATCCTGCTGAGCGAGCTGGGGTTACCGTAAGGGTCCAGCACCAGTGCCACTTTTTCTGTCGAGGCCGAATCAAAATTGGCCGCGATCTGGAACGACTTTTGGTTGTTTACCAGCACGTCGGCATTGATGGTAGGCCCGGCGCTGACCGTGACAATGCCATTGACTTCAAACCGGGTGTTGATACGTGCGAATACCGATAGCTGCTTGAGCAATAAATCGCGCTGGTCCAGCAAATCGGGTGGCTGCGCAGCCTCTATTTTTTGCTTAGCCAATTGCGTATTGACTTTGGCAATTTGATCTGTCAGCGTATTGATCTGATTGATCGAGCTTTCCAAATCCTGCTGGGTTTGCTCTTGTACCAAGTCCAGTTGCGACGACAGCTGGCCAAAGCGGTCGGCTACGCCCTGGGAGTCGCGGATAAAGCCGCTGCGCAGCACGGTGGACGCTGGGTCTCCGGAAAGGTTGCGCGCCGATGCGAAAAATGCATCAAAGGCTGTATTGAGGCCCATGGTGGAGCTGCCCAGCACATCGACCACGCGGTTTGCGTAGTTCACCATCGGGCCTTGGGCCTCCAGGTCACTGGTAGTGTTGCGTAAATTGGATTCCACAAAGGCGTCGTATTGCCGCTTGATGCGGTCCAATCCAACCCCTGAGCCTAGAAAGGCGGCGCCATACTTGGTTACCGGTAAGGCAGAAAGCGAGACGTCCTGACGCGAGTAGCCATCCGTCGAAACGTTGGCAATGTTGTTACTGACGGTGGTCAGGGCTTGCTGATAAACCGAAACTGCATTTCCGGCGATGCCGGCCATATCGGTCATGGCTTGGCTCCGTCAGTGCTTTGGCTGTTGTTGACCGCGATGCCCGAGGGCGAGGCTGCAGATACGCCTGTTAAAGGCATCGCACCCGGCGCCTTGGGCAGGGGCGCCAAAGTTGGCGCGCCTGCTTGCAAGGCCATGGGGCTGGCCGCTGGGACCTGTAAAGGCATGCCCTGGGGCTGGCGCGCCTGAAGCATTTGTGCTGTGCTGGGCGGGGTAGCGTTCGGGTCGGGCATGTGCTTCATCAGCAGGTCGGCGATGCCTAAGGTGTTGCGCTTGGCCATGGCCAAGGAGACTTCTTTGTCAAACATGCCCTGAAAGGTTTCTTCGGCTTGCGATTCATTCATGCCACTCTTGGGCACTGCGTCGCGCATGGTCTTCATCATCATCTGCAAAAACATGGCCTCAAACTGCTGCGCCGTCTCGCGCGTAGCGGCTTTGGCGTCGGTACGCGCCTGGCCTTTGAGCTTGCCCAGCCCACCAAAGTCCAGGTAGGTGCCGGTCATGGCTGCGGCCGTTGGCGGCATGGCGTTGGTGAGCGGGTCCATGGGGCAGGGCAGTCTTGGTATTTAGGAAAGGGGCGTTGATCAGATAACCAGCAATTCGGCGCGCAGGCTGCCCGAGCTTTTCAGGGCTTCCAAAATCGCAATCAGCGCTGATGGCGTGGCGCCTACCTGGTTCACTGCATCGACGATCTGGCGCAGGTCCACGCCCGGCTGAAACAGGAACATAGGCTTATTGGGCTCGCCGACTTTGATCTCGGCGTTTTGCACGTCTTTGGTCGTGCCGCCCGAAAATGCACCGGGCTGCGACACCTCGTTGGTCATGGCAACCGACACGGTAATCGTGCCGTGCGTCACTGCTGCGGCAGTTACCTTCACATTGCGGCTGATCACCACCGTGCCGGTACGTGCATTAACCACCACTCGGGCAGGGGGCTCGCCCGGCTGCACATCGATGTTTTCGATCATGCTCATAAATGACACACGCTGGCTGATATCCATGGGCGCCCGCACGACGATAGAAACTCCATCGAGTGCATTGGCTACATCGGCACCGAATTTCGTATTGATCGCCTGCATGATGCTGTTGGCGGTGGTGAAGTCGCTTTCGCGCAGGTTCAGCAGCACGTTGTCCGACTTGTCAAAAGAATTGGGCACCGCGCGCTCCACCGTTGCGCCGCCAGGAATGCGCGCCGAGGTGGTTACGCCAATCGATACCTTAGAGCCCGCGCCGCCCGCGTCAATACCGGTGGAGGTCAGCGCGCCTTGGGCCAGGGCGTAAATTTGTCCATCCACACCACGCAAGCTGGTCAGCAGCAGGTTGCCACCGCGCAGGCTGGAGGCCGCACCGATGGCAGACACATTGATGTCAATACGCTGGCCTGGCTTGGACATGCCCGGCAAATCCGCCGTGATCATCACCGCCGCCACATTGGCCAGCTCATCGCTGCCGCTGGATATTGCGTTGCTGAATTTGTCGATATCGTTGTCCTGGTTCAGGCCCATGCGATTGAGCAATGTTTTCATGCTCTGGCTGGTGAAAGTGGCTTTCTTGTCGCCGGTGCCTTGCAAGCCCACCACCAGGCCGTAGCCGATTAGCTGGTTACCGCGCATGGCGGCCATGCTGGTCAAGTCCTTGATACGGTCTGCATGCGCCGTGGAAAAGCTGGTGGCCCACAACAAGGTCATCAGGCTAAAGAGTCGGAAAAATGTGTGCATGGTGCTTGGCCGGTAAATGGTTCGTGCTTAAAAGGGCATGAACTTGAGGATGCCGCTGGTACCCCAGCCGGCGCGGCTGGCGGCCGATTCGTCGCCAATGCCGCGGTAGCTGATCTGGGCGTTGGCCAGGCGGCGCGAAAGCACGGTGTTATTGGGTGCGATATCTTCCGGGCGCACTACACCCGATACTTGAATTACTTCGCTGCCTTCAGACAGCGCCACTTGCTTTTCTCCGCGCAACACCAGGTTGCCGTTGGGCATGATCTCCACCACCGATACCGTCACCGAGCCTGTCAACGTCTGCTCTTGGTTGGTTTGACCTGAACCGTCGTTCGTGACCGTGCTACCCAACTCCGGCCCCAGGTCACCAAAGATATTGAGCAGGCCCTTAGAGCTCACTTTGGCGCCCGCAGTTTTCTTCAAGCTGGCGTTTTGCGAGCGGTTGGCGCTGGTGTTCTCGGCCAGTAGCACCGAGACCAGGTCGCCCACTACGTAGCTGCGGCCCACGCCGAAAAAGGCTTCGCTGCGGCTGCTGTTAAAAATGGCGCCAGTAGCCAACTTAGGCTGGGCATCGACCACCGGGTACACCGGCTTAAAGCCTTCGCTGTGCACCAGCGGTTGGGGCGGAATCACGGAACAGGCGCAGAGGGTCGCCACCAGCAGGGCCAGGGCCAGGCGCCGTATCAAGGTGGTGCAGGGCATCGCGATTCTCCGAAAAAGGGGTGGCAGGGCTGAAATCTGGGGTTTTGCCTGTCGTCTTTCCGGACAACTGGCAAACTCTTGCCATGATTCGCAATTAATGTGCCAGTGCCCTAGGCCCCATTTTTGGCGCGCCCAAGCAAAACGGCCTCTGGGGGCAGAGGCCGTTAGTGGCGTAACGTGGGTAGCGCCAGTAGCGCGGTTTACATGTTCTGGTTGATGTACTTGAGCATGCCGTCCACCGCAGAAATCGCCTTGGAGTTGATCTCGTAAGCGCGCTGGGTTTCGATCATATTGACCATTTCTTCCACCACGTTCACGTTAGACGCTTCCAGCGTACCTTGCATCAGGTTGCCTGCGCCGTTCACGCCGGGCTGCAGCACCTGGGGTGCGCCGCTGGCGGGCGTTTCTTTCATCAGGTTTTGGCCTGCCGCCATCAAACCGGCCGGGTTCAAGAAGCGGGCGATCTGGATTTGGCCTAATACCGCTTGTCCGCCGGTGTTGAGTTCCACCGACACCGTGCCATCGCGGCCAATGGTGATGGTTGAGGCGTTAGGCGGGATAGTCAGCGCCGGTGACAGCGGGGATCCGCTAGAGGTCACCAACTGTCCGGTGGCCGATACCTTAAAGCCGCCATCGCGCGTGTAAGCGGTAGTGCCATCCGGTTGCGTCACCTGGAAGTGGCCTTCGCCGGAAATCGCCACGTCCAGCGGGTTCTGGCTGTTAATCATATTGCCCTGCACATTGAGTTTTTCAGTCGCCACAATGCGCACACCGGTTCCCAGCATCAGGCCGGTAGGCGCCTGGGTATTGGTACTGGTTTGGCCGCCGGCCTGGCGGATGTTTTGGTAGAGCAGGTCTTCAAAAACTGCGCGGTCGCGCTTAAAGCCGGTGGTGTTGACGTTGGCCAGGTTATTGGAGATCACGTTCATACGTGTCTGCTGGGCGTCTAGGCCGGTTTTGGCCACCCACATTGATGCGTCCATGGTGCGCTCCTTGGAAAATTAAAAGATTACAAGCTCACAAGCATTATTTAGGCCAGGTAAAACCGTCAACCACCCTTCATCATGGTCGCGCCGGACTCATCGCAGCTCTTGCTTTCCTTGATCATGTTCACTTGCATCTCAAACGAGCGGGCTTGGTCCATCATCTTGACCATCACCCCCATGGCATTGACATTGCTGCCTTCCAAAGCGCCCGATGTCAGGCCCGGCGTGATGGGCCCGGGCGTGATGTCCTGGCCTTTGGGTGCCCCTGCCACGGCAAACAATCCGTCTTCACGCCTTTGAAGTGGCGTGGTGCTCGAATCGCGCAACAGGATATTGGCAATAAGCACCGGCGCGACCGTACCCACTTGGGCAGGGTCGATGCCGTAGACCGAGCCATCTGAGTTAATCGTGACTTTGACGCCAAGTGGCACGGTCAGGGCGCCGCCGCTTTGGGTTCGCACCACATTGCCGTTACCGGTTTCCAAGGCACCTGCGGCGTTGATCCGCAAGTCGCCACGCCGGGTAAAGGCCAAAGTGCCGTCCGGGGCGGTGACGCCCATCACGCTATGGGCGCTTAAGGACACGTCCAGGTCATTGCCGGTGACGATCACCGGGCCAGCCTTCATACTAATAAAGTCTTCCGTAAACGACTGTGGTTGGAAGCGGGTTTTTAGACCCGCACCGTCCACCTCAATGGCCCGTACCGAGGACTCAAAACTGCGCTTGAAGCCAACGGTCGTGGCGTTGGCCATTTCGTTGGTCGCCATCTGCCGCGCCACGCGCTGCTCATTGATGGCGGCCACCGCATTAAAGGCTAAACGATCCATGGTCCGGGCTCCTTACGATTTCAATGACCTAGGGTTTAGGAACGCAGATTAATAATCGCCGACGTCATCGTCGAGCTGGTCTCAATCGCCTTGGCATTGGCCTGGAAGTTACGCTGGGCGGTAATCAAGTCCACCAATTCTTGTGTCAAGTCCACGTTCGCCCGTTCGGTGGCACCCGCGCGCAGCGTTCCGAAGCCTGCACTACCGGCAGTACCCAGAATCGGGTTGCCCGAAGCGGCAGAAGCCAAGAAGCTCGAATCTCCAATCTGGCGCAAACCAGACGGGCTGGAGAAGTTGGTCAAGAGAATTTTGGCCAAAGACTTTTGCGTACCGTTAGAGAAGGAAGCGCTCACCAAACCGTCGTTTCCGATGGTCACACCCACCAGCGAACCTTCTGGCGCACCGTCCTGGGACTGCGAGAGCACCGCAAAAGGCGAGGTGTACTGGGTTGATGCCGCGTAGTTCACGTTAATCGTCAAAGCACCCTTACCACCTGCCAGATACACCGTTTCGAGCTGGGTACCTTTGATAGGCGAGTACAACTTACCGGCTGTGTTGAAAGTCAGCTCGCCTTTGTCCAGGTAAATCGGCGACCAGGCTGGCAGCCCGGCAAAGCCGTCACCGTTGGTGGTTTCTTTGCCGTCTTTGTCAATGTACTTGGCCTGGGGTGCACCGCCCACAATGTCGTAGTGTTGCGAAGGCTTAATCCAGGTCGAGGTGGCACCGCGACCGGCTTCCACCTGGTCCAGACCCCAGGCGGTGTCGCCCGAGATCTTGATAAAGGAATCCGAGCCCGTGGTACCCGAGGTGAACACAAACCGGTTATTGGTGTAGTCGAAGGTCACCTTCACGCCGTTCACCGTGGCAGGCGAGGTAAGTGTCGGATCATTAGGATCGGGCTCATCGCCGGCCAGGTTGTTGATACCGCGCTGCAGTTCGCGCATAAAGGACTCGAGCGAATAGGTCGAGCTAGGCGGAATCCGCACCGTACCTTTGATACCGTCTACCGTGACCACGAAGCTGTTATTGGTTTCGTCTACGTTGAAGTTATTGGTCACGTTCACTGTCGGCGGTTTGCCCACGGCAACTGCCGGTAGCGAGCTGATGCCGCGCAGAGCCACTGGGGATTTGGCGATCTCTGATTTCTTTAGTCCCATCAGTTTGAGGCCATCGGCACTGACATCGGTGATGGAAATGGAAGAGTTGTCGCCCGTGGTTCCGGACTTCACGCTAAAGGTCTTGCTGACCGCGTCATAGCTGACCGACATGCCATAGCGTTGATCGGTTTGCGAGCGCAGCGGATTTTTGTTGTTTGGCAGCATCTTGACGCCGGACAATCCGTTTCCGTCCAGCGTCTTGGGCGTACCGGTCAGGTTCAATATGGTGTTGGTCGCCAAATACGCGCCGGTCGTTCGGTTGACGCCTGCGCCGATGGTGATGGTGTTGGCGCCCGCGTTGGTGCTGTCGGTAATCTTAAAGCTCTGGGTGTTGTAGTCGTAAACCACTTTCATCGGAGACTCAGCCAGGTTGGCATTGAGCAGCAGCGGTGTGCCCGGAACGATGCCACCACCTACGATGTCGGTGGGCAGCAGGTCTGGCGTACCCTGACCGCCGGCAAACTTGACGTTGATAATCGCATCGGACGGGCCAGGGCCGGGGTGGTAGTCTGTGACCTTGGCAAAGGTGGAGGCCACGGTTGACGACGCGCCACCAACTTGGGTGAAGGTACTGCTAGGGTCAATGGCGCGCTTTTCCGGCGCGCTGTTGGTATAGGTAAAAACCAGCTTGGAGCTGTCTAGTGGGTCTATGTTGATAGCCGTGATACCCTGGGTCTTGGCAAATCCCCCAACGAGATCTAGTATCGCTGTTCTCTTGGCGTAAACGGCCGCGGCAAGGCCTGCGGGGGTCGTCGTGGCAAGTACCGGAGGGTCGGCGTCCGGGTCGGCATTGGCAGGGGCGATGAGTGTCAAGGCCACGCCCATAAAGCTTGCGCTGGTGGCAGCGGCATCTACTCCGCTCGTAATTTTGGTAGTGGCCTGAGGTGACCAACTCAAGATGGTTGATGTTATGCCGTTTGTCGTAACTCCCTCTGGCTCATGCCCGCTGAAAACTAAATCCTTGGTCAGGGCTACCGCGGTACCGGCTTTGGATTGGTCATAGATCAATATCAGGGTCGTGCCATCTGGATCGGTCGGGTCGATTTGAATATCCTTGACGCCCTGCAGCGACAGGGAGGTCAGCGGCGCCTGGTCCGCGAGGATGGCTTTTTTGTTGGCGATGATTAGCAAAGCCGTCTTGGCTGCAGAGTCCCCTGGCGCAGAGCCTTCTAGTTTGACGCCCTGGAACTTGGTCGGCTCTTCGCCAGAGCCCATGGTGCCGTTAATTTTGAAATAGGTCTTGGGAAACTGGTTGTACTCCAGTACCACCGACTGGCCGTCTGCGCCCAGCGTGATATCGGTGATGCCGCGTTCAATCAATTTAGGATTGACCAAGATATCCGCTTTGTTGTTGACTATTTTTTGTGCGGTTTGCAATGCGGTGTCGCCCACCAACTGGCCTGGCTCAGACGGCAATTGATGACCAAAAAACGTTGCAGCCGTGACCGTTGTGCTCACTCCGCCCACGGTAGTGGTTACAGGCGTAACAGCACCGCTCAAATCGATACGCTGGCGCGCATGTCCGCCCAGCACGGAGTTGTCCACTTGCGTCTGGAAAATTTGTTGTAATTCTTCAATGCCGACGTTGGACGGGTCCTGAAAGCCAGCCAGCGTGATAGGCACTTTGATTTCGCTACCAATACGCGAGTTGGTCAGCGTGATATTGGTATCCGGGTTGGTGAACAGCGATGTGGTGGAGGTGAAGTTAAAGCTGGTTTCATCGCCAAATTTGCGGTTCAAGTACTTGGTCGCTTCGGCGGCGACGGCGGTACCGTTCAATATTTTGGGGGAGTCCTTGAGGTAGCTCAAATCGACGGTAACAGGTTGCGTCGATCCATCGACTTTCACCGTAAACAATTTGCTCAGATCCAGCTGTGAGCTCTCCACA
Organism: uncultured beta proteobacterium; assembly: GCA_903951445.1. Classification (GTDB taxonomy): domain Bacteria; phylum Pseudomonadota; class Gammaproteobacteria; order Burkholderiales; family Burkholderiaceae_C; genus Allorhodoferax. The sequence goes on along the minus strand of CAJBBZ010000102.1, from coordinate 222 downwards.
ATTTTGGCAAAGGTGTTGTCACCACCGGAGAGATCCACTTGCGAGGGAATGCCCGTAATGGCAGCCGGCGCGGAGGTGCGCTTGTCGGTCAGTTCGTCCAGCGAGATCAACTGGGTTTTTGCGGTAGTCAGCTCGTCTTTCACTTCCTTGTAGGACTTGATCTGCCCGTACTGGTTGACGTATTGCAGATCGCCAGTGAGGTCGGTGGACTGGGCCAAAGCG
>CAJBBZ010000101.1 GCA_903951445.1 uncultured beta proteobacterium | reverse complement strand
CTTCGAAATCGAGCACGCCTAAAAACTTGCTGTTGGAGCCGGCATTGGTGACGATGGTCTGACCGCCTTTGTTGGCAACAATGCTGGCCACCGGCATGCCGTCATGCGTGTGACCGCCCATGATGGCGTCAATGCCGCTGACGCGGCTGGCCATCTTCAAGTCCACATCCATACCGTTATGGCTCAGCAGCACCACCACCTGCGCACCTTTGCCGCGGGCCTCATCAACCATGGCTTGCATGTTCTGGTCTTGAATGCCGAACTCCCAGTCGGCCACCATGTAGCGCGGGTTGGCAATCGGCGTGTAAGGAAAAGCCTGACCGATGATGGCGCAAGCCACGCCATTGATTTCGCGCATCACATAAGGCTTGAACACCGGGTCGCCAAAGTCCTTGGTCTTGATGTTTTGCGCTACAAAGTCCACCTTGCCGGCAAAGTCTTTGTCGATGATTTCTTTGACGCGCTCCATGCCCAGCGTGAACTCCCAGTGGCCGGTCATCACGTCCACACCCAGCAGCTTGCAGGCGTCCACCATGTCCTGGCCTTTTGTCCACAAGCTGGTGCCGGAGCCCTGCCAGGTATCACCGCCGTCCAGCAGCAAAGCGCCTGGCCGGCTGGCTTTCATGCGTTTGACCAGCGTGGCCAGGTGCGCAAAGCCGCCTACTTTGCCGTAGCGTCTGGCGGCTTTTTCAAAGTCCAGAAAGGTCAGCGCATGGGCCTCGGCGGAGCCGGGCCGGATTTTGGCTACCTGCAACAAATGCTCGCCCACCAGATGCGGCAAGTTGCCCTGCATGTTGCCGATGCCCATGTTGATGCTGGGCTCACGAAAGTAAATCGGCTTGAGCTGAGCGTGGCAGTCTGTCATGTGCAAAAAGGACACGTTGCCGAATTTCGGTATGTCATAAAGCCCATTGGCCGCGGTGGCCGCACTGGCCTCAGAAAAACGGCCCATGCTCATGCCGGCCATGGTGCCGGCACCCATCAGCTGGATCAATTCGCGTTTGGTGAGATTCATATTTGCAGTCACTGATATATAGGCGTCAAAAAAACCCGGACCAGCCGGGTTTTTTCATCACTGGTTGACGGGTGATTTGGGGTCTAGCAGCAGGCCCACGATGTGGCGCACCTGCGCTTCGTTCAGGATGCCCATGTGGCCGGCGCGCGGCATGTTGGAGCAGGCGTTGTAAGCCTTGGCGTTCCAGATCTTGCCCCAGGTGTATTCAACCATCGCTTTGCTGGCCGGGCTGGCGGGGTCGCTCACGCCGCGGATCTTGCCGTAGTTGTAGAGGCTGGGGCCGATGGTGCCGTAAGAAATTTCTTTCTTGTCGATCTGGTGGCAGTTGTAGCAGTTGCCGCCGTTTTCCATGGTGGTGCTGTCGCTCCAGGTCAGGCCGCGTCCGCTTTGTGCAATTTTTTCGCCTTCTTTCCAGTCACCGATGAACTTGCCGTCCGATGGCCACTTGATGGTTTTCATGTTGACCGCTTCAATTGCGCGGGCTGTCTTGTCATCCAGCGGCTTACCGGCCACATCAGCCTCGCTGCAAGCGCGGTTGGTCTCATCGGTCTCGGTGAGGCGGGTCAGCTTGACATGGCTTTGATCGCGGAAAGAGCTTTTGACAAATTGCGCGCTCAGGGCATTGAGCTCGGCCACCGAAGGGCCGGTAGCGCAACCTGCTAGCAAGAGGGCAGACGCCAGACTGGCCAAGGCAATGAGGGTGTGTTTTTTCATTTCAATTCTCCTGTGCGCATCAGCGTTTGAGGGCCGGTGCAATGGATGCGGCACCTTTGGCATTGACGCCCAGGTAGGTCGACAAGGCGATGGTCGCGTCACTTCCAAAGCCGGGATAGGGGAAGCGCTGCTGACGGTAGCAGTCATTCAGACGCAATTGCATGCTCCACATCTGGCCGTTGGAGACGCGGTAAGCAGGCCAGGCCGCAAAGCCAAGTCCGTCGCCCGGGCTCTTGGTCAGGATGGGCAAGTCTTGCAAGCGGATGCG
>CAJBBZ010000100.1 GCA_903951445.1 uncultured beta proteobacterium | reverse complement strand
CCTCGCAACCGGGCTGCAGGTTGCCCACCACGCCGGAAAGGCCCAAAGCCTGGGCGGCACCGGCGGTGTGCTGCCACCACAGATGGGAGGGCGCCAGCGACAGACCGGCCTTGGTGTGGCCCTCGCGGCCCACGTAATAGGCCGCCAGCATGGTCTGAAACGGGCTAAAACTCGTGCCGCCGCCCACATCGCTGGCCAGGCCATAGGCAAAACCGGCTGCGTCGGCACCGGCGTAATCAAAATAGCCGCTGGCTAAAAACAAGTTGCTCGTCGGGCAGACCGCCGCCGCCGCGCCGCTGCTGCGCATCAGCGCCCTGTCGGCCTCGTCAAAGTGGATGCAATGGGCATAGACGGCACGTTCGCGCAGCAGGCCAAAATCTGCATAGGTGGCGAGATAGCTGCTGGAGTTTGGAAACAACTCGCGCGCCCAGGCAATTTCGTCCTGGTTTTCGGCCACATGGCTTTGAATCCACACGTCCGGGTAGCGGGCGGCCAGTTCGCCCGCGCCGCGCAGTTGCGCGTCGGAGGAGGTGGGCGCAAAGCGCGGCGTGATGGCATAGCCCAGGCGGTCTTTGCCATGCCACTGCTGTATCAGTTCTTCCGACTCCCACAAGCTGTGCTCTACCGCGTCGCGCCCATGGCCCGGTTGGTTGAGCAAGGCCGCCGGGGCATGCCGGTCCATCAGGCACAAGCCGGTAATCAAGCGCATGCCGCGCCGCTCTGATTCGGCAAACAAGGCGTTCACGGAGCTGCTGTGCGTGGTGGCAAAAGCCAGCGCGGTACTCACGCCATTGCGCAGCAACTCATCGACAAAAAACGTGGCCGCTTCGGCGCAATAGGCGGGGTCGGCAAAGCGCTGCTCTTCGGGAAAGGTGTAGTTTTCCAGCCAGGGCAGCAAGCCGTCGGCCGGGGAGCCTATGACATTGATTTGCGGGAAATGCACATGCATATCCACAAAGCCCGGTGCGATGATGCGCCCGGGCAAATGCTCTACCGGCAAGCGGCAGTTCAGCGCCGACAAGGTGCGCCAGTCGCCGATGGCTTGCACCACTTCGCGCCCCTGGGCATCGGGCGCAACCACCAGCAAGCCGTCTTCCTCCCACCGCGCAACAGGCAGCGCCGGGTCGGGAAACCACAAGAGGCTGGCCCGGTAGCCGCGCGCGCTCATGTGCGCTCCAGGGTGCAGCTATCGCCCAGGGCCTCGCGCCAGACGCGCACCCGCGCCAGCCCGGCAAAGTCCGCAGCCAGCGCTTGCCAAATAAAGGCGCACAGGTTTTCTAAAGTGGCAGGCCCCAGTCCGGGCACTTCATCGAGCAGCCGGTGGTCGAGTTGCGGGCGCAAAGCATCAATGCGCTGGCGCACCTGGCCCAGGTCCACCACCATGCCGCTGTGTGCGTCCGGCCTGCCCGAGATGCTGACTTCAGCGTAATAGGTGTGGCCATGCACGCGCAAGCTGCCTTCGGTCTCTATCTCGCGGCGCAAAGTGTGCGCGGCGTCGAAAAAAAACTTTTGGCTGATGCAAAAGTCTTGCGGGATGGTCTGGGACATGAAAAACTTTCTTCAGGGGGAGGGGCGCACTGCGCGGCCAAGGGCGCTTAGCGAATGCCGCTGACTTTATGGGTTTGCATACTGAGCTTCCACACGGGTTGTTGCAAGCACAGGTCTATGCATATTTGGGTATTGCGTTTTTGCAGCACATCGTCTAGCGGCTGCAAACGGTGGTGGCTAAAAGGCAGGCTTTGCATGGCTTGCATATCGGCCACCGTGAAGCCAGACTGCGGCCACACCAGCTTGAGCTCATGCCCCTGGCGCTGCACCCAGGGCGCACCGGCTTTGGGGCTGACGCAGAGCCAGTCGATGCCCTCGGGCGCGGCGATGCTGCCATTGGTTTCCACGGCGATTTCAAAGCCCTGGGCGTGCAAGGCATCGATCAGTGCGGTATCGACCTGCAACAAAGGTTCGCCACCGGTCAGCACCACAAAGCGCTGGGCCGCAAAACCGGCAGGCCACAGGGCCGCTATTTGAGCGGCCAGGGCAGCCGCGCTGTCAAAGCGCCCGCCCAGCGTGCCATCGGTGCCGACAAAGTCGGTATCGCAAAAGCGGCAAACGGCGCTGGCGCGGTCTTGCTCGCGGCCCGACCATAAATTGCATCCCGCAAAGCGGCAAAACACCGCAGGCCTACCAGCCTGCGCGCCCTCGCCTTGCAGGGTGTAAAAGATTTCTTTGACCTGGTAATTCATAAGGCCTGGGGTGCTGCGCAATAGCTAAAAAGCGTGCGGGCAGGCCGGGTGTCGCGGACCGTAGGCGCACCAGCGCACACGATTGCAGCGAGGTTTTTATACATGGTAGTCCTCTACATGGCCCGGGATAACAAGTGCAACAGCCCCGCCGGACGCGGGGATGCAGGGGCACGATTTTACAATCGGGGCTTTCGAGCAATCTGTACGATGCGCGCGCATCGCCAGGCACACTATCCAGACCTGCTTTCAAACGCCTAACGCCCACCCGCCGTCCCGCACACCACTTATTCCTTTAGGCCCGGCGACCACCCTTTCGAATGCCCTTTTTACCGCACACTTGCCCGCCGCTTTGAACACCCCAGTACCACCTCCTGTGCCCGCCCACTTCGCACCACCTGACTTCGACCGCCATGCTGATACCGGTGTGGAATGGCCAACGTGGCTGGTGTGCCTGGCCATCTACGGCGGCTGGCTGGGCGCTCTGTACTGGTACCGCCAGGACGCAACGGCTTGGGCCTTGGTGCTGATCGTGGTGCTAGCGGCCTGGTATATGAGCTTGCAGCACGAGCTGGTGCACGGCCATCCGACGCAGTACGCCTGGCTCAACCGCGCTTTGGGTCTGCTGCCCATCGCGGTGTGGTACCCCTTTGATATTTACCGCAGCAGCCATTTGGCGCACCACCGCGACGAGGTGCTGACCTACCCAGGCCAGGACCCGGAGAGCAATTACCTAGACCCGGAGGACTTTGCCGACCGCAGCGCGCCCATGCGCTTGTTGCTGGCGGCCCAGCGTACGGCTTTAGGTAGGTTTTGCATTACACCGACATTTGCAATTTTTCATTTACTGCGGCCCCTGACTCAAGCGGATTATTGGCAAAGTCCGCGCCTGCGCTGGACCTGGTTCCAGCACACATTACTTTTGGTGTTGATGTTGTGGGCTATAGACCGCTATGCCGGCATTAACCCCGTCCTGTACCTGGCGCTGAGCTACCCTTGCCTGGGCCTGGCTTTTATGCGCTCGTTTTACGAGCACCGTCCGGCGGCGGACCCGCAGCACCGCATCGTCATCAATGAAGCGGGCTGGCTATGGCGCTTGCTGTACCTGAACAACAACTACCACGCGGTACACCACGCCCAAGCCAAGCTGGCCTGGTACCGCATCCCTGCGCTCTACCGTGCGCACCGCGATTATTTTTTGCACCGCAATGGCGGATACCTGTTTTCAGGCTACCTCGCACTTTTTACGCGCCACGCCCTGCGACCGCTGGATACGCCGGGCCAGCAAACGCGCGATTTGCCGCCTGAATATCGGCACCCGCAATGAGCGGGCCGCAGGTCGCTCTACCCATGTACCTGGGCACGCCGGACGCGGTGCAAACCCTGTGGACGGTGTTGCACCAGGCATTGACCCTCGAGGGCCTCCAGCGATTACCCGATGCCGTGGCCTGGCCCCAAGAATTGCATGCGCATTGGCTGTCGCCAGACCTGCTGCTCAGCCAAACCTGCGGCTACCCGCTAACGCATGCCTTGCAGGGCCAGGTGCAATTGGTGGGGTGCTTTCGCTATGCGGCGCCGGGCTGCGAGGGCATTGACTGCCGCAGCGTGTTGATTGCCCGCGACGAACATGCGCACCTCAAACTGGACAGTTTTCGCCACCTGCGCGTGGCCTTCAATAGCGCGGATTCCCAATCGGGCTACAACGCACTGCGGGCGATGGTGGCACCGCTGGCGCAAGGCGGCGCATTCTTCGTGCAGGCCTTGGAAACTGGCAGCCACCGTGGCTCTGTAGATGCCGTACGCGAAGGCCGCGCTGACCTAGCGGCGATCGACTGCGTGACCTGGGCGCTGCTTCAAAAAAACACGCCGCAAGCCACACAGGGCCTGCAAGTCGTGGGCTTTAGTGCACCCTACCCCGGCTTGCCTTTGGTCAGCGCTAGCGGAACTAAAGCGCCTACATTGGCTGCACTCCAAAGTGCCCTGCGCGCCGTGGTTCACAAGCCCACCGCCCGGGCATCTTTGGACACATTGCTGATCACCGGCTTTGAAATCCCTGCACTATCGGTGTACCAGAGATGCCTTGCCATGGAGCAAGAGGCCTTCGCGTTGGGCTATCCGGTGCTGGCCTAAGCTGCTAGCGCGGCGCGCTCAGCACGTCCCGAAACGTATGCCCACCTGGCGCAAAAACCGCCGGTAAGCCGCCGAAGCCTTGTCCGCCGCCGTATGGGCTTCGGCGCGCACATCCAAAGGCAGGCAGGCGGGGCGCTGCGACTCCAGCACCGGCTGGTCCTGGGTAAAGATGGTGTGCTGAAAGGCCTGTAACTGGGCCGCATCGGTCGCAAAGTCGGCCACGGCCAGGCGGAACCAGACCCGGCTGCGCTCAGGGCCCATGGGACAAATAAACAGGGCTATTGACTCGCGCCAGCCCTGCACCGTCGTACTGCCGGCCTCGGGCACCTTGGTCAGCACGGCTGTGTAAGGGCCGCTTACCTCGTAGCGGTATTCCACCAGCGCGCCGCGCGTGCTGTGCAGATTGGACTGGGGCTGCCAAGCCTTGCAGCCGCTGGCCACCAGGCCGGTGGGGGTGGGCTCTACCTGGTAGTCGGGAATTTCGGGCGTATCGCGAGCTCCTAGCCATCCTGCGTGCACAAAGCCAAAGTGCGCCATGTCCAGGAAGTTTTCCACAATGCGCGGCGCGCTGGTGGACACGTCGTAGGGGCCGCAATTGATTTTGCGCAGCCGGGCGTCGGCCTCGGCCTCAAACTGCGGCAAAGGCCGCGCTGACGAATGGACTGTGGCGTCTGGGGCACCTTGGGTGCCTTGCGTGCCCTGCACTTCTTGTGTGGCTTGTGTGGCTTGTGTGGCTTGTGTGGCTTGGGTGGCTTGGGTGGCTTGGGCGTCGCCGGAGTCTTGAATATTCTGCGCGCCTTGCAGAGCGAAATCAGCGGCCACGCCTGGCTGCAAGCAAACCCAGACCAATTCACACCAAATTTGCACAGCAAACACCCGCGCCGCATGGCCCGCTGGCGGCACAAAGTCTGGCAAGGCCGGTATGCGCACACACTGCCCTGAGGGCGCAAATTGCCAGCCGTGGTAAGGACACTCCAGCCGCCCGGCGCACACCCGCCCCAGCGACAAGCGCGCGCCCCGGTGCGGGCATTGGTCGGCCCAGGCATGCACCGCGCCTGCCTCGTCGCGCCACACAACCAGGCTCTGGTCCAACAACTGCACCGCCACCGGCTGCGCCTGCACTTCGGTCAGCGCCGCGACCGGGTGCCAGTGGGCGGATTCGACGGGATGCGGCAAGGGGGCGTTAAGCATGGGGCGATTTTGCTTGATGCCCTAGGCTTGGCTTAGATCGGCAGCAGGAGGAACACTTGCTAGACTTCCCCCGATGCGCGCACCCGACACCCAGCACACCCCGATGATGACCCAGTACCTGGGCCTCAAAGCGGACTACCCGGACACGCTGCTGTTCTACCGCATGGGTGATTTTTACGAGATGTTTTTTGCCGATGCCGAAAAAGCAGCGCGCTTGCTGGACATCACGCTCACGCACCGGGGCCAAAGCGGCGGGCAGCCGATTCCCATGGCCGGAGTGCCTTTTCATGCGGTCGAGGGCTATTTGGCCAAGCTGATCCGCCAGGGCGAATCGGTGGCGATTTGCGAGCAAGTGGGCGAAGTGGGCGGCAAAGGGCCGGTGGAGCGCAAAGTGGTACGGGTGGTGACGCCCGGCACGCTGACCGATGCCGAACTGCTGAGCGATAAGTCCGAGTCCATGCTGATGGCGCTGCACCAAGGCCCGCGTAATCGCTGCGGCCTGGCTTGGCTGAGCGTGACCCAAGGCCTGGTGCATTTGGCCGAATGCAATACCGATGCGGTGGCCGATTGGGTGCAGCGCATTGGACCCAGCGAATTGACCTATAGCAGCGGCATCACGCGCAGTGTGGAGGACCGGCTCAAGCAATTGCGTTTTCATAGCAGCTTGTCGCTGACGGCGCGGCCTGAATGGCAATTTGACGGCGCACTGGGCCAGCGCAAATTATTGGAAGTGCTGCAAGCGGCTAGCCTGGCCAGCTGGAATGCACAAGAGCTGCCCCTGGCCCATGCCGCTGCCGGTGCACTGTTGGCCTATGCCGAACACACCCAGGGCCGTGCGCTGGCGCATATCAGCGGCTTGGAAGTGCAGCGCGACGGCGAACGTATCGACCTGCCCGCCAGCACGCGGCGCAATCTGGAACTGACCCAAACCCTGCGAGGTGAAGACGCGCCCACGCTGTTTTCATTGCTCGACACCTGTATGACGGGCATGGGCAGCAGGATG
>CAJBBZ010000099.1 GCA_903951445.1 uncultured beta proteobacterium | reverse complement strand
GTGCTCAGCCCGGCCTTGCTCAAGCAGCACGGGCCGGTAAAAAAAGTAGGGGACTTGGCACGCTTTCCCATCATCCACCAATGGGACCGCGAAGAGTGGAATGCCTGGCTGCGCCTGGCTGGTATCAAGGGCATGGCTTTCACTCATGAAACCATCATGCGCGATTCCAACCATGCCTTGCAGGCCGCCATCGAAGGGCAGGGCGTCATCCTGGGCACTTTCCCGCTGGTGAATAAGGATGTAGCCTCAGGGCAATTGGTGCAGTTGTTTCCTATCGAGCTGCAACCACCGCGCGGCTACCACTTGCTTACCCGTCCAGGCAGCCGGGCGCTGCATGAAGTCAATGCTGTGTGTAGCTGGATCGAAGCCCAATCGGCACGCACGGCTTAAGCCGACGCTTGTAGGCGGCGGCTAAAGCAGCGCCCCAAGCGCGCATGCAGGTAGTAGGCCGCACAGTCCGGTCGCGCCAGGCACACCTCGCGCACGCCGCTGGCGTCCAGCAATACGGCGGCGCCATCGTCCAGCGCCAGGCCGCGCGGCAGTTGCCCGCTGGCAATCGCGGTGTGCAGGGCCGGTTGGCGTTGCGGCTCGCTGTCGTAGTGGGGGCAAAAACTCCCGCGAAACAAACCCAGCCCGGCCAGAGGCGCCAGGCCCGCGCCCAGCGCGTCTGACAGTCCTGCTTGGAACCACACCATGGCACCGGCACTCACACCAGCGAGCAGCAGCCCCTGGCCTGCGGCATCGAGTAGCAAGCGGTCCAGACCGGCCGCGCGCCAGTGCGCCAGCAGGCGCGCGGTATTGCCACCGCCTACAAACACCGCATCAAGCGATTGCAGCCATTGCGCTGCGGGTGCGCCCTGCATGCCGGGCGGCATATCCGTGGTGTGGGCGCAGTGCGAGCCAAAGCCCTGGTGAAAGCGCGTGATGGCCGTGGCCGCATAGCCGTTGGCGGTAGCGATGTAGCCGATGCGGGTGGCCGCACCGGCGGCGTGGCGCAGCACAAACGCTTCCAAGGCCGGATCGCTGCCCTGCGCAAAGCCGCCACCGCCGATGGCGATCAGGCGCGCGCGCGGGCTGTGGGACGTGAGAGGAATGCGTTGCATAAAGGGCGTGCTCGTGGTGGGAGTGTCGCGTAGAAACGGATGAAAAAACTTGCGCCAAGTCTAGGCAAAAGGGTTTGTCTGACGTGTGCTGCTGATGTGGGCGGACCCGGCCCCCATATAGCCATGCCAAGCACTGATTGCCTGGGTCGCGCATGGGCAAGTTTTATTGCGGGAAAACCCTAAAAAACTTGGGTTTATCGCCGTCTAGCGTTTTATGGATAAAGTTTTTTATATCCATACACGGTTTTTAAATCGTTTGAAAACCCTTGCCCGTGCATGCACACTGTCGTCCGGTAATTACCCTGAACCGATCGGTTTGGCGGGGATTTTGGTAGCGCTAAGCTAGTGTTAAAAATCAGAGGAGACAAGATATGAAACGCTTTATCACAGCCATCGCTTTGGCTGCGCTGGGCATGGCCCCTATGGTCCATGCTGCACCTTCAGGCACCTTCCGCCAGGCCCATGAGGTGGGCTTTGGCAATGCCTCCGACGTAGACCCGATTTCCAAAGGGCGGGTATTTGCGATTACCGAAAAAATCATGAACCGCCTGGTGCGCCCCGGCATGGACGGCAAGCCCGCACCCGATTTGGCGCTCAGCTGGTCCTCTAACGCAGCGGCTACCGAATGGACCTTCAAGCTGCGCGAGAACGTCAAGTTCCACAACGGCAAGGCCTTTAGTTCGGCGGACGCCATGTATTCCTTAAATCGCGTGCTGGACCCGAAAATTGCATCGCCCGCACGCGGCACGGTGTCCATGATCAAAGAGGTGGAGGCGCCGGATGCCAAGACCCTCAAGCTGGTACTGAATACCCCGTTTGCCGATATGCCCCTGGTACTGACTGACTACCGGCTGATGATGGTTCCTGACGGTTCGGGCGACACCATCAAAACTACCGGCATTGGCACCGGCCCCTTCAAAATCGAAAAACTCGACCCGCAAGGCACGACGGTGCTGGTGGCCAATAACGATTATTTTGACGGCCCACCCGGCGTGGCCAAGATGGAAATTATTGGTATCCCCGATGAGCAGGCCCGCTTTCAGGCCTTGATGGGCAAGCAAATTGACCTGATGCAAGGCATCACCCGCCAGCAGCGCCAGTTGCTCGAGCGCAGCGGCAGTTTCTCGCTCAATGACATTCCTACCGGCAACTGGCGCGGCATTGTTTTCCGTACCGATACCAAGCCCTGGGACGATCCGCGGGTGCGCCGTGCGGTGCGCATGGCGGTAGACCGCAAAGCCATGGTGGACCTGGCCGCCGGTGGCGCTGGTGTGATCGGCTGTGATACCCCGGTCGGCCCTAAAGACCAGTACCGCTCCACCAAAAATTGCGCGCAAGATATTGCGGGCGCTAAAGCTTTATTGGCTGAGGCAGGCTACCCCAACGGCATTGACCTGGAACTGCCGGTTAGCTCATTGCAAGATGTGTGGCCGGCCATGGCCGAGGCCTTTCAGCAGCAAGTAGCTCCGGCTGGTTTCCGCGTGAAAATTTCGCAAGTGCCCTCTGACGGTTACTTCAACGAAATCTGGATGAAGCGCCCGGTCAGCATGACCCGCTGGAATGACCGTCCCGCAGATACCTCGCTCAACGAGGTGTACCGCAGTACCGCGAAGTGGAATGAAAGCTTCTTCAAAGACACCAAGTTCGACGCCATGCTCGACGCGGCCCGGGCCGAACTCAATTTCGACAAGCGCCGCGCCAAGTACATCGAAGCGCAAGACTATCTGTGGACCAACAGCGGCACGCTGGTCGGTTTCCATGCGACCGTGATCACCGCCACGACCGGACGGGTGAAAAACTTTGATCTGGTGGAAAACATGGGTATCCGCTGGCACAAAATTACGGTGGACTAAGCCCACTGACTGACTCCTTCATTCCAATAAGCGGTTCCTGCAAGGCCTAAGGGCCTTGCAGCGCCTTGGCTAGCCCGACCATGTTCAAGCTTTTATTGCGCCGCATTTTGCTCGGTGGCCTCACTGTGGCCATCGTGTCCGTGATTATTTTTGGCGCGGTGGAAATGCTGCCGGGGGACGCTTGTACCGCGCTACTCAGGCAGGACGCGCAGGGCGACACTTTGCGCGTGTGTCGCGAAGAGCTGGGCTTGGACAAGCCGGCCACGGCGCGTTATCTGGACTGGATGTCTGGTGCCGTCAAGGGCGACTTCGGCCTAACGGCGCACCGCAATAAAAAAGTCAGTGAGCTGGTGGGCGATCGACTTAAAAACTCTTTGCTACTGGGGCTGTGCGCGCTGGCCGTGGGCGTGCCTTTGGCCTTTGCGCTGGGCATAGCAGCAGCGCTTAAGCGCGACCGTTGGCTGGATTTAACCGTGTCCTCAATCGCCATTGCTGCCATGACGATTCCTGAGTTCGTGTCCGCCACACTCCTGATTCTGGTTTTCAGCGGCTGGTTGGGTTGGTTGCCTGGCATCGTGACGGCCTCGGCGAATGCGCCGGTATCTGCATTTTTCCCCGAAGTTATTTTGCCCGTCGTGGTGCTGGCGATGGTGATGACGGCGCATATTTTGCGCACCGTGCGCTCGAGCATGCTGGAGGTGCTCGATAGCGACTACGTGCGCATGGCAACGCTCAAAGGTGTGCCCTACCGGCGCATGATTTTGCGCCACGTACTGCCCAATGCTTTGTTGCCAGCCATCAATGTGGTGGCGCTGACCGTGGCCTGGTTGCTTGGCGGCGTGGTGGTCATCGAAACCGTGTTCAATTACCCTGGCCTGGGCCGCTTGATGGTCAGCGCCATTTCCGACCGCGACCTGGGCCTGGTGCAGGCGATTGCGCTCATCGTATCCACCGTCTATGTGCTGGTAAACCTGAGTGCCGACATTCTCAGCTTGCTGGCTAATCCGCGACTGCGTACCTCGCTGGTGCGCAGTCGCTAAAACCATGCGCGGCTTGTTTCAGATCCTTAAAGAAGTAGCGGCGCGGCCCTCGGGTGCCATCGGCTTGGCGCTGGTCTTGCTGCACATCACCATAGCCCTGGGCAGCCCGTGGGTGGTGCCCTACGATTTCAAGGCCATCAGCGCCATCGATATCCTGACACCGCCCGATGCCAAGCACTGGTTTGGCACCGACCAGATGGGCCGCGATGTGTTGACACGCACCTTGCTCGGTGGCCGCGAGGCCTTGCTGGTCACCGCGATTGCGACACCGCTGGCCGTTTTTTGGGGCGGCTTGTTGGGCATTTATTTGGGACTGGCCGGTGGCAGGCGCGACGACATCATCATGCGCGTGGTAGATGCATTTTTGTCGCTGCCCTGGATTTTGAAAATGCTCTTGCTCATCGTCACCTTCGGTAATGGCATCCATGTGCTGATTCCAACACTGGCGTTTTTTTATGGCATTCCGGTGATACGCATTGCGCGCGCAGCGGCCCACACCGTGGTGGCGCGCGACTACGTGCTGGCGGCGCGTGCGCGGGGTGAAAAGCGCATCACCATCATCCGGCGCGAGTTGCTGCCCAATGTGCTGGACGCACTCATGGTCGAAGGCGCCATGCGCTGGTCTTGGATGCTGCTGGCTTTTAGTTCACTCTCATTTTTGGGTTTTGGTGTGTCGCCACCCACGCCGGATTGGGGCCTGATGGTGGCCGATTCCCGCACCTTTTTACCCTTGGCGCCCTGGGCTGGTTTGTTCCCCATTGTGTTCTTGAGCTCGCTGATCATTGGCATCAATATGCTGGCCGATGCCCTGGCCAAAACCCTGGGCGTGGACCGCGCGCAAAAGGCCCCGATCTGATATGGCGCAAGAGCCCATGATCGACATCCGCGACCTCAGCGTCGGCTTTAGCGGCAGCGATGGCCGGGCGCGCGCCGTGTTGCGCAATATCGATTTGCAGATTCAGGCTGGCCAAAGCGTGGGCCTGGTGGGCGAGAGCGGCTCGGGCAAAAGCACGCTGGCTTTAGCCGCCATGGGTTATCTCAAAACCGGCTTGCGTGTGTTTGGCGGTATTGCGCATTTTTGTGGCACCGATATGTTCAGCCTGGCCAGAACGCAGTTGCAGGCTTTGCGTGGCGGCAAGATTGCATTGATCCCGCAAAACTCCGGCCAGTCGCTTACACCCACCATGCGCATAGGCGCGCAAATGGCCGAAGCCTTGGCCTTGCACAGCGCGCTACCCGCCGCAGCCCATGGGCAGCGCAGCCTCGAATTACTGCAGCGCGTGCGCCTGCCGGATCCGCAAGCCATAGTGGCCCGCTATCCGCACGAACTCTCGGGTGGCCAGCAACAAAGGGTGGCGATTGCGATGGCGCTGGCCGGTGAACCGGCAGCCCTGCTGCTTGATGAACCGACGACCGGTCTGGATGTCACCACGCAAGCGCACATTTTGGAGTTGCTGCGCGAAATCAATGCCCAAACCGGCACGGCCATGGTCTATGTGAGCCACGATCTGGGCGCTATCGCCCGCGTGTGCAATAGGGTCGTGGTCTTGTACGCCGGTGAAGTGGTGGCCGATGGCAGCGTGCGTTCGGTATTGCGCGCGCCGGCTCATCCTTATGCGCACGGTTTGTTGGCGTCTATTCCACGGCTGTCCGATGCCCGTATGCCCGCAGCGCTGGATGGGCGCCCCCCGGCGCCCGGTGAGGCGGGCCCGGCCTGCGCTTTTGCACCGCGCTGCGCTTTAGCGCAAGAGCGCTGCCGAAGCGAGCGGCCCGCGCTGCGGCTGCTTGTTACCGGTGAGCAGGTGCGTTGTCACTTTGCCGAACAGACGCCCACGATTGCCCACGCGCAATCGCGCCTTGCGCGTACTGCCCAGCAGAGTCAAGTACAGGCGCTGCATTTGGAAGAATTAGGCATCAGCTATGCGCGGCCCAACTGGCGGGAGCAATTGCTCGGGCGCGCGCCATCGGCCAACCTCACGGTGCAGGATGTGAACCTGCAATTGGGGCCTGGCGAAACACTGGCGCTGGTGGGCGAATCGGGCAGCGGCAAGTCCACCATCCTCAAAGCCTTGGCTGGCCTATTGGCACCAGCGCAAGGACGCATAGCGTTTAGTCATGAAGCGCCGCTGGGTGCCGAAGTAGAGCAGCGCAGCCCAGCGCAGCTACGCAAAATCCAGCTAATTTTTCAGAACCCCGATGACAGCCTCAATCCACGCCATACCGTGGCGCAAATTTTGGCCCAGCCCTTAGCGCTGTATTTCAATCTCGGGCGCGAAGAGACCGTGCAGCGCTCGATTGCCTTGCTAGAGCGTGTGCGCTTAGGCGCACATTACATGGACCGCTTGCCCAGCCAAATGTCCGGTGGCGAAAAACAGCGTGTGGCCATTGCCCGCGCCTTTGCCGCTGAACCGGACGTGGTCTTGTGCGACGAAGTGACTTCGGCTTTAGATGTGTCGGTGCAAGCGGCAGTGCTCGATTTGTTGGACGAACTGCGGGCCCAGCGTGGCACGGCGTATTTGTTTGTGTCGCATGACCTGGCAGTGGTGCGTGCGCTG
Source organism: uncultured beta proteobacterium (assembly GCA_903951445.1). Taxonomy (GTDB): domain Bacteria; phylum Pseudomonadota; class Gammaproteobacteria; order Burkholderiales; family Burkholderiaceae_C; genus Allorhodoferax. The sequence continues at coordinate 4,771 of CAJBBZ010000099.1, read as the reverse complement.
GCGCATCGCGTGGCGGTGCTGTACCAAGGTCGTTTGTGCGAAATCGGCCCTGCAGCGCCGGTGTATGCGCAGCCCTTGCATCCCTACACCCGCGTCTTGCTGGGCGCAGTGCTAGAGCCAGACCCCGACCATGTGCCGCAATTACTGGCTGACGATGTGCTTGAGTCCCAGCCCCCGGCCCAGGGTTGCCCCTTTCAGCGGCGCTGCCCGGTCCACCAAGGCGCACGTTGCAATGGCGAGACACCGCCCTGGCAAGACGCAGGGAAGGGCCACCAAGTGCGCTGCCATATTCCGCTTGCGCAACTCAGCCAGGCTTTGGCGCTAAGCACAGAGGCCCGCCATGTTGGATAGCGACCCGCGCATAGCCGCCGATGCCTTGCAGCGCTTTGGCGCTGCCGCCATGCAGGCCATTGGTTGTGATGCGGCGATGGCCACTGAAATTGCCGACCACCTGGTCGATGCCGATTTGTGTGGCGTGTATTCGCATGGCATCTTCCGGCTGGACTGGTATGCCGAGCGATTTGCCCAAGGCAAATTTAACCCGCAGGCCCAGCCGGTATTGCGCCAAGCCGAAGGCGGCGGCGCGCTGGTCGACGGCGGCAACAACCTGGGCATGCCAGCCTTTCGCTTGGCCACCGATTACTTGATTGAACACGCCCGCGTCCATGGCGTCGCGGCGGTGGGCGTGGCCAATGTAGACCACACCGGCCGCGTCGGCGCCTATGTGCAGCGGGGCGCAGAGGCCGGTTGCCTCACCATCATGTTTGGCGGTGGTGCGCGCAAAGATTGGCGCCAGGTCGCGCCCTATGGCGGGGCGCGGGGCATGCTGCCAACCAACCCCTTTGCCTTTGGCATTCCCGGTGGCGACATGGGGCCGGTGGTCAGTGATTTTGCTACCGGCATTGCGTCCGGTGGAAAAATTTATGCCGCCAAAATGGCTGGTCGCGCGCTCACGCCCGGCCTGTGTATCGATGCCCAAGGCCACCCCACCACCGACCCAGAAGATTACTTTAATGGTGGCGCCATCTTGCCCATGGCCGGGCCCAAGGGCTATGGCATGGCACTGGTGGCCGAGCTGTTGGGCGAGGCCATCTTGGGCGAGTCCATGGACGGGCTCAATTGGATTTGCATTGGCCTGGACCTGAGCCGTTTCCGTGGCCCCAGCGCCTACCGACGCGCGGCAGAAGCATGTTTGGCCGAATTGCGTGCCTGCCCCCCGGCGCCAGGTTTTGACCGCGTGGAAGTGCCCGGTGAGCGCGAAGCGAGGCTGCGCATAGAACGCTTGGCCAGCGGCATCCCCATCCCACCCAAGACCCTGGAGGTCTTGCGCGCCCTGGGGCTGCGCCTGGGCATTGGCAATACTGATTTAGCGCATTGACCTCCCAGCCTGATAAGACGATGCACGCTGGCCGCCCCTCCCGCCGTCGCGAACGCGAGCCCGCCGCTGCGCCCCAGCGCATCGAGGCCATAGGCGGGCGTTATGCGCCTTTGGATGCAGCGTCCGTGCTGTCCATCGAAGCCGCTGCCTTTGACATTTTGGCCACGCTCGGCATGTCAGATGCGCCGCCGCATGCGGTGGCACTGGTGTGTGCTGCCGGGGGAAGCGTCACGCCCCAAGGCCGCTTGTGCTTTCCTGTGCCATTAGTGCAGCGCTGCCTGCGCGAATTGCCCAGCGAACTGCTGCTGTGCGGGCGCGAAGCGCGCCATGATTTGCGCTTGGGCGCAAGCCGCGTGCATGTGGGCTCTGGCGGTGCCGCACCCATGGTGGTGGACTTGCAAACCGGCGCGTACCGCGAGTCCACGTTGCGCGACTTGTACGACGCGGCGCGCATTGTGGACAGCTTGGAGCATGTGCATTTTTTCTCGCGCTCGCTGGTCGCGCGCGACATGCCCGATCCTTTGTCGCTAGAGATCAATACCGTGTTTGCCTGCCTGGCCGGTACCAGTAAGCATGTGTGTGTGTCCGCTTCTACGCCCGACCATGTGCGGCAGATTGCGCGCATGTGCTATTTGGTGGCTGGGTCCGAAGCGTCCTTTCGGGCACGGCCTTTTCTTTCGCTCAATATCAACCACGCGGTGCCCCCGCTGCGCTTGGACCCGGACGCTTGCGAGGTCTTGATGGCAGCGGTAGAGATGGGTATTCCCGCCATGGTCAATACCTTCGGGCAAATGGCTGCATCGAGCCCGGTGACGATTGCCGGTTGCGTGGCCCAAACCATTGCCGAAACCCTGGCCGGCATGGTGATCGCTTGGCTGGTAGACCCGCAAGCGCGCCTGGTGTTTGGCCCGCGTCCTATGGTCACCGATTTGCGCACCGGCGCCATGTCGGGCGGCAGCGGTGAGCAGGCTTCCTTAACCGCTGCTTGCGTGCAAATGGCAAGGCATTTCAATTTGCCCAATTCCACGATTGCCGGCGCCACCGACAGCAAAATTGCGGACGCCCAGGCAGGTTACGAAAAAGCGCTGAACGTCACCCTGGCCGCGCAAGCCGGTTGTAATTTCATTACCCAGGCCTGCGGTATGCAAGCCAGTTTGATGGCCGCGTCGCTGGAGTCTTACCTGATTGACAACGACATGCTGGGCGCCATCCTCAAATCGCTGGCACCGGTGACGGTAGATACATCTACGCTGGCTTTGGACAGTCTGCGCGCGGTGGTGCAGGGCGAGGGCCACTTCTTGGGACAACCCGATACGCTGGCGCGCATGAACAGCGATTTTTTCTATCCGCATTTGGCCGACCGACGCTCGCCCGCCCAATGGGAACAAGCGGGCGCCCATGACCTGCGCACCGTGGCCCGCCAGCGCACCTTAGACTTGCTGGCCACGTATTTCCCGCGCCATTTAAACAGCGAAACCGAAGCGCGCTTGCGCGCCGGATGGGACATCAAGCTCACGCCGCAGGAGATGCACGCACCATGAAAATTGCCGTCATAGGTACCGGGGCCATGGGCTCGGTGTACGCCGCTTTATTGGCCGATGCGGGTAATGAAGTGTGGGCAATTGATACCTGGGATGCGCATGTGCGCGCCATAGCCCAACACGGTTTGCGTGTAGAAGGCGCCAGTGGCGAGCGCCTGGTGCGCGGTATCCATAGTTCTGCCCATGTGGCAGACGCCGGTGCTTGCGATTTGTACATCATTGCCACCAAAGCCTCGGCCGTGGGTGCGGCGGCGCAAGCCATTGCGCCGCTGATGCAGGCCTCATCGCTGGTACTGACGATTCAAAACGGCTTGGGCTCGGGCCAGCGCATTGCGCAGTACATGCCCACGGACAATGTGCTGCTGGGCGTGGCCGATGGCTTTGGTGCCTCGATGAAAGGCCCCGGCCACGCGCACCACAACGCCATGAAGCTGATACGCCTAGGCGAAATGAAAGGCGGCATGAGCGAGCGTTTGCGCCGCGTGGAAGCGGTGTGGCAAGCCGCTGGATTCAAGGCCCAGGCCTTTGAAGACATCAACCAGTTGATCTGGGAAAAGTTTGTGTGCAACGTCACCTTTTCCGCGCCTTGTACGGTGTTTGACTGCACAGTAGGCGAACTCATGGCACAGCCGCAGTGGTGGGACATTGCCACCGGGTGCACCCGCGAAGCCTATGCCTGCGGAATAGCCCAGGGTATCCATTTCGGCTTTAGTGATGTACTGGACTACGTGACGCAATTTGGGCAGGGCATGCCGCTGGCGCGCCCGTCCATGTTGCTAGACCACCAGGCGCGGCGCGTGTCGGAAATTGACGCCATCAACGGGATGGTGCCGGTGCTGGGCTGCGAGCTGGGTATCCCCACGCCCTATAACGACACCATGGCGGCCGTGGTGCGCAAACGCGAAGAGGCATTTTCATGAAAATCGCACGCTTTAGGTATCAGGATCGCAGCGCTTATGGGGTGGTCTTGCAGGACGCATTTGTCGCCGAGCCAAGCGCAGATTTTGTGACACGCTACCCAAACATCGCTGCGGTCTTGGCGGGGGATGCCACTGCCGCGCTGGCGCAAGATGTAGCGGGCCGCACCAGCGGCTTGCCGCTGGGCGAAGTGCAACTGTTACCGCCCCTGTCCGCGCACAACAAAATCATTTGCGTGGGTATTAACTACCGCAAGAAATACCCGGTCGAAGGCGTGGCGCCGCCGGATCCGGATCACATCATTCTTTTCGCCAAACACCACGATGCCATCGTCGGCCAGGGCCAAGCACTGGAGCTGCCACAAGGTGATGCGGCCCAGACATTTGATTACGAAGGCGAGATCACGCTGGTGATTGGCAAAGCCGGGCGGCACATCGCGCGCGAAGCGGCGATGTCGCATGTGGCGGGCTACACCATCTTGAACGACGGTTCGGTGCGCGGTTGGCAAAAACACTCTCTGCACGCGGGAAAAAATTTCGCCAATTCAGGCGGCTGCGGCCCCTGGATCGTCACCGCAGATGCCATAGACGCTGTAAGCGCTATGACCGTCAGTACGCATGTGAATGGCGAACTGCGCCAACACACGGATGTTAGCCAAATGATTTTTGGCCTGGACGCGCTTATCGCCTACATCTCCCACTTCACGCCGCTGCATCCAGGCGATCTGATCGCCACCGGCACCCCCGAAGGCGCGGGCGGTAGCTTTTCGCCCACGCGCTTTCTCAAGGCTGGCGATGTGGTCGAGATTGCCGTCAGCGGTGTGGGAACGCTGAGCAACCGGGTACAGGCCTGAAGTGGCGCTGCACCGAGTGCCTGTTTGGAGCGCATACTCAAGGACATGAACACCATGAACACCATAGACCAACTCAGCCGC
>CAJBBZ010000098.1 GCA_903951445.1 uncultured beta proteobacterium | reverse complement strand
GCCATATCACGCAGCCGGCGCTGTCCAATGCATTGCGCGCGCTGGAGGAGGAGTTTGCGGCGGTCATCGTCAAGCGCGACCGCAATTACCTGGGCTTCACGCCCGAGGGCGAAATCATATTGGCCTCTGCGCAGCGCATGCTGCATGAGCATGCGTTGTTGCAAGAGGCGCTCAAAGGCGATGCCCTGGCGCCGCAAGGCCCCTTGCGCATTGGGGCGGTGCCGACGGCGGTGCCGGTGGCGGCGCGTTTTGCCGCCATGTTGCAGGCACGGCAAAGCGGTATTCGGCCCATCGTCTTGTCGCTCAGCTCCGCCGAAATAGAAAAGGGTCTGGAGACTTTGTCTTTAGACCTGGCCATGGGCTATATCGAACGCATGGACTCTAAAGGCGCGCGCCTCAGTGCCTTTGCGCAATACACCGAACACTATTTTTTGCTGCGCCGTGCCGACAGCCCGCAAGCTGACGGGTTGCGCATCTGCCATCCCCTCACCTGGCAACAGGCAGGTCGCTTTCCCTTGTGCTTGTTAACGCCAGAGATGCATAACCGCACGATTGTGGATACCGCCTTGCGCCAGGCCGGTGTGCAAGTGGCCCCGGCGATGGAGACCAATTCCATACTGGCCATGGCGCTGTGCGTGGTGCAGGGTCAGATATGCGGCATCCTGCCCGGTGCACTGGTCGGCGCGGTGCGCGGCGACGGTCAGTTGGAAGCGCTGCCCTTGGTTGAGCCCGAGGTGCGTACGCCGATTGGCTTTATGTACAACGCACAAGTGCGCCCTTCGCGGGCCCTGCAAACCGCCATGGACCTGGCGCACGATCCGCAATGGTTGCAGCATGCGGCCATGCACAGCGGCATGCTGACATCGGCAGTAGCCGGTTCAGCCTGAGCGCAATGCTTCAGCATGATGACCCAGGCCGCGCATGATTAAGCCGCAGGACATTAGCGCGGTGTTACTGGCCGGTGGTCGTGGCAGCCGCATGGGCGGGGTGGACAAGGGCTTGCAAAGCTTCAGAGGCCAGCCCTTGGCCTTGCACAGCTTGCAGCGCCTGCGCAGCACGGGCAGCGTAGGCCCGATCATGCTCAATGCCAACCGCAATCTGGAGCAGTACCAAGCCTTTGGTGCGCCGGTCTGGCCCGATGGCCTGGCCGACTATGCCGGGCCGCTGGCCGGTTTTTTGGTAGGGCTGGCGCACTGCCAGACGCCGTATCTGCTGACTTTGCCTTGCGATACGCCCTTGTTCCCGCTGGATTTGGTGCCGCGCCTTAGTGCTGCGCTACAGGCGCAAGACGCCCAAATCGCCATGGCCGCTGCGCCCGAGCGCGACGAAAGTGGGCAAACCCGCTTGCGCAAGCAGCCGGTTTTTTGCCTGCTACGCGTCGATCTTTTGCCCAGCTTGATGGACTTCACACAAGCAGGCGGGCGCAAGATAGACGCCTGGGCCGCGCAGCAGCGTTTGGCCCTTGTGCGCTTTGACCAGCCGGGCGATGATCCCTTGGCGTTCTTCAATGCCAACACGCTGGACGAATTGCAGGCCCTGGAAGGCCAAGCCGGGTCGGTTTAGGCGCCGTACCCACAACATCGTCAGGCCAGGCCTGTGCGCCGAATTCCCACCAAGCTGGTTTGTAACTTTGTGGTTTGCTGCATTGCGTCATTCAACCCCTGAATGACTTAATGTAGGGATTCAATTGGACGCCCTTGGCGGTATGCACCCATACTCTGGCGCTAATTCCATGGGTACTTGTACCCCAACGCCATGACCCAGACCACAGTTTCCAGTCCCGCCGCCGTCCGTTTGGGCACGGTGGACGATATGCGCAAGCGCATCCGCAGCAAAAGCAAGCTCAAAGGCCGCCAGCCCGAAGACGCCGCCGTGCTGGAAGTGCAGGCCTTGATCGGCGAGGGGCCGCACCCACGCGAACTGCTGATTGAATACCTGCACTTACTGAACGACCACTTTCGCTGCTTGCACGACCGGCATCTGGTGGCGCTGGCCAAGCAAATGCGCATCGGCATGGCCGAAGTGTTTGAAGTCGCCACTTTTTATCACCACTTTGAAGTGTTGCGCGGTGACGCGCAGCCCGCTGCAATTACCGTACGTGTGTGCGATGGATTAAGCTGTGAAATGGAGGGCGCCAAAGATGTGCTGGCACGCTTGCCCGCTATTTTGGGCCGCGACGATGTGCGTGTGATTGCCGCACCTTGCATTGGCCGCTGCGAACAAGCCCCCGCTGCGGTGGTGGACCAAAACCCCGTGCCTTTTGCTACTACTGATCGTATCGCTGCTGCCGTGCAAGCGCAGGCCAGCCAACATCCACCCGCCGCGCAAGACGCTGCCTTTGATGCCGCCGCACACAGCGAAAAAGCAGTGTCTCCCGCCGGTGCCGATGTGCAAGTAGCCCCTGCCTATGTGGGCTTGCAAGCCTATCTGGCGCAAGGCGGTTACCAATTGGCCGCTGCCTTGTCGCAAGGCAAGCAAGATGGAGAATCGATAGTCAAAGCAATGGAAGATTCTGGCCTGCGCGGCTTGGGTGGCGCGGGCTTTCCGGCGGGACGTAAATGGCGCATCGTGCGTGACCAGCCTGCACCAAAGCTTATGGCAGTCAACATTGACGAAGGCGAGCCCGGCACTTTCAAAGACCGCACCTATTTAGAGCGCGACCCCCACCGTTTCTTGGAAGGCATGCTGGTCGCCGCGCAAGTGGTCGGCATCAACGCTTGCTACATTTATTTACGCGACGAATACCACGGCTGCCGCGCCATCTTGGAGCATGAAATCGCAGCTTTGCAGGCGAATCCGCCGTGCCCGCTGCCCACGATTTACCTGCGCCGTGGCGCCGGTGCGTATATCTGCGGCGAAGAGTCGGCCATGATTGAAAGCATCGAAGGCAAGCGCGGCGAGCCGCGTATGCGTCCGCCCTATATTGCGCAAGTGGGTCTGTTTGGTCGCCCCACGCTGGAACACAATTTCGAGACCCTGTACTGGGTGCGCGACATTGTGCAAAAAGGCCCGCAATGGTTTAGCAGCTTTGGGCGCAACGGGCGCAAAGGTTTGCGTAGCTTTAGCGTCAGTGGCCGCGTGAAGCACCCCGGTGTGAAGCTGGCACCTGCCGGTATCAGCCTGCGCGAATTGGTCGATGAATACTGTGGCGGCATGGCCGATGGGCACAGCCTGTATGCCTACTTACCCGGCGGCGCATCGGGTGGCATCTTGCCCGCCAGCATGGCCGACATCCCCTTGGACTTTGACACCTTGCAGCCCCACGGCTGCTTTATCGGCTCGGCAGCGGTCATCGTGCTGGGCGACAAAGACAAAGCGCGAGATGCGGCGCTCAACATGATGCGATTTTTCGCGCACGAGAGCTGCGGCCAGTGCACACCCTGCCGCGTGGGCACCGACAAAGCTGCCACTTTGATGCAAGCGACGCATTGGGACCACGAGACGCTGGAAGACCTCAATATCGTCATGACCGACGCTTCGATCTGCGGCCTCGGCCAGGCAGCGCCCAATCCGGTGCGTTGCGTTCAAAAATATTTTCCTCAAGAGGTGGCCTGATATGAATGCACCTACCAAGCTGTCTGAAGTGACGCTCAAAACCATCGCGTTCAAGCTCGATGCGCAAACCATCCACGCCTTTGAGGGCGAAACTATTTTCAAAGCCGCCAAGCGCCACGGAGTGGATATTCCGCACCTTTGCTACAAAGACGGGTACCGCGCAGACGGCAATTGCCGCGCCTGCGTGGTGGAGATCAAAGGTGAGCGCACGCTGGCCCCGAGTTGCTGCCGCAGTGCCACCGAAGGGATGGAGGTGCAGGCGCAGAGTGAGCGGGCCATCAAGAGCCAGAAGATGGTGCTAGAGATGCTGCTCTCCGATATGCCGGATGTGGGGTACAAATGGAATGACGCTGGTTCTTTTGTTTCTAGCTCGGGTACTGCTGGAGCGACTATTACTTCTGGCGCTGCTGCGCCAGGGGATGCGCCGGGCACCTTAGAGCGAGGGCGCAATGCGGCGCCCGGCGCATCCCCTGCCGCAGCCGGGGGTTTGGCGGGGCAGCATGGAGAGCTAAGCCTCTGGGCAGAGCGCATGAACG
>CAJBBZ010000097.1 GCA_903951445.1 uncultured beta proteobacterium | reverse complement strand
CCAAACCAGATGCGCTACCAGGCTGCGCTACGCCCCGACCGGCGCATTCTAACCCCCAGCTTATTTTGAATCACACCTTGTTGCGTTCGCATACTTTTAGGACGAGTCGTCGATGAGCACGCCCGACCTCACCTGGATGCTGCCCGGCGATCCGTTCCCCCCCTTAAGCCGGGCGTGGGGACCGGACAGCGATGCGCCGGGCTTGCTGGCTGCAGGCGGCGCACTGGACGTGGAAACCTTGAGCGATGCCTACGCGCGTGGCATATTCCCTTGGTTCAATGAAACCCAACCCACGCTGTGGTGGAGCCCGGACCCTCGCATGGTGCTGGCAACTGAAGAATTCAAGGTCCACGATTCGCTGAAAAAAACTTTGCGGCGTTTTCAACATGAGGCGGGTTGTGAAATCCGCATGAACAGTGATTTTGCTGGCGTGATTCGCCAATGCGCCCAAGCGCCGCGTCAAGGACAAAACGGCACCTGGATCGTGCCGGCGATGGTGGATGCATATATCGACTTTCACCACGCAGGCTATGCCCACAGTGTAGAAACTTGGATCGACGGCGACATGGTGGCAGGCCTGTATTTCGTAGCCATGGGCCGCGCCGTGTACGGCGAATCCATGTTCACCAAGGTGCGCGATGGCTCCAAAATTGCGCTTTCTGCGCTGATTGCCCACTGCCGCGCGCACGAGGTGCCGCAGCTGGACTGCCAGCAAGTTACCGCCCACTTGTCGCGGCTGGGCGCCCGTCCGGTGCTGCGCGCGCAGTTCCTTGCTACCATGCAAGCAGCCAGAGCGCAAACCCCCGTTCATTGGGAGTTTTCCGCCGACAGCTGGAAGCATTTGCAGCAAGCCCACTGACACCCGCCATGACCAAGCTTCACGATCTGCCGCTGCAGGCCCTGCAGTTTTACTCGACCGCACCCTATGAGTGCAGCTACTTGGACGCTCGCCAAGCGCGCTCCCAGGTGGCCACGCCCAGCCACCTCATCGATAACACCACTTACTCAGGCTTGGTGGAGAATGGTTTTCGGCGTAGCGGCATGTTCACCTACCGGCCCTATTGCGATGGTTGCCAAGCCTGCATACCCTTGCGTGTGCCAGTGGCGCAGTTTTCTCCTAATCGCAGTCAGCGCCGTGCACTCAAGCAGCATGGCAATCTGCAAGTGCGGGTGCAAAGCCTGGGCTTTTCGCAGGAGCACTACGAACTGTATTTGCGCTATCAGCATTTCCGCCATGCCGGCGGCGGCATGGAAGAGGACAGCGTCAGCCAATACACACAGTTCTTGCTGCAAAGCCGGGTCAATTCACGCCTGGTCGAGTTCCGCGAGCCGGGTGAGGGCCAAAGCGCGGGCACGCTGAAAATGGTGTCTATCCTGGATGTGCTGGATGACGGAATTTCGGCGGTGTACACCTTTTACGAGCCGCAATCCGATGCGAGCTTTGGCACGTACAACGTACTTTGGCAGTTGCAACAAGCTAAGTCACTCGGTTTGTCTTACCTCTATTTGGGCTACTGGATAGAGCAGAGCCAGAAAATGAATTACAAAATGCGCTTCGCGCCCTCACAGATTTTGGTGGATGGTCGCTGGCAGGACAGTCATTCCTTTCAGCGCGATGCGAATTTAAATTTATTAAATTCCCGTTAATTGTTAGCCAGCCGTTTCTATAGCGCAAAATCAAGCGTTCCCCACCGCTGCATATGACCAAACAAGACTCCAACATTCCCTCAACGCCCTCTGTGCAAGTGATTGAGCGCATGTTTACGCTGATCGATGTGCTGGCCTCGCGCGAAGAGGCGATGACCCTGAAAGACATTAGCGACAAAGCGGGCCTGCATCCGTCCACTGCGCACCGCATCCTCAATGACCTGGTGCTGGGCCGATTTGCCGACCGCCCACAACCGGGGAGCTACCGCCTGGGTATGCGCTTGCTGGAGCTGGGCAATTTGGTCAAAGGCCGCCTGAATGTGCGCGACGCAGCGATTGCGCCCATGCGTGAACTGCACAAGCTGACCCAACAACCAGTCAACCTGAGCATGCGCCAGGGTGACGAAATAATTTATGTGGAGCGCGCCTACAGCGAACGATCTGGCATGCAAGTGGTGCGGGCCATCGGCGGGCGGGCTCCCTTGCACCTGACATCGGTGGGCAAGCTATTTTTGGCAGCAGACGACCCGCAGCGCATACGCGCTTATGCTACCCGTACCGGTTTACAGGGACACACCAAAAACAGCATTACCGATCTGGCTACGCTGGAGCGCGAGCTATCGCGTGTGCGCCAGTACGGCCAAGCCAGTGATAACGAAGAACTCGAGTTGGGTGTGCGCTGCATGGCAGCGGGCATTTACGATGACCAGAACAAACTGATTGCCGGTTTGTCCATCTCTTCACCCTCCAGCCGCATGGAAGATAGCTGGATGCCGCGCCTCAAAGCGACGGCGAAAGAAATTTCTACCACATTGGGCTTTAGCGAACGCTAAATTGGGTTTGCCAAGTTAGCGCAAAGCAAGGCGCGTCGCGACTTGGCGATGCATACGCAATAGATTTACAAGGAAAATGGTTTGCATCTCGGTGCTTGCTACGCAGAAGGCAGGAATATGCAGCGCATCGGCTAGACGCCCGGAGGCGCCTTACTGCCGGACAAGCTTGCCAGGCACATCGAGTGCCGCGACCGGAGAAACACGGCTGTTGACCATGGGGGCTGATTCCACCCAGCGACGTACCCGCTCTGCATCTCCAATTCGACTGAGTTTGCCCGCTGAATCCAAAAATACCATGATGATTTTCCGCCCAGCCACCTTAGCCTGCATCACCAGACACTGACCGGCCTCAGATATGTAGCCGGTTTTCTGCAAACCGATATCCCAGTCTGGGTTTTTCACCAAACGGTTGGTGTTGTTGAACTGCAAAGTGCGCCGTCCCACCTCCACCTGATGCCCGGGCGAGGTGGAATACTCCCGCAAAGTAGGGTCGGCATAGGCGTAACTGACTAGGGTCGCGAGGTCTTTGGCACTAGACTGATTCTTGCTGGAGAGCCCGGTCGGCTCGACAAAGCTGGTAGCAGCCATACCCAGCTCAGCGGCTTTGGCGTTCATCAGGCTGACAAAATTACCCATACCGCCCGGATAAGTGCGCCCCAAGGCATGTGCCGCCCGGTTCTCACTGGACATCAAAGCCAAGTGCAACAGTTCCCCGCGGCTGAGCATGGTACCCACGGTCAGGCGGGAGCGGCTTCCTTTTTCCATATCCACGTCGTGCTGGCTGATGGCAATCAATTCGTCCATCGGCAAACGCGCTTCACTGATGAGAATGCCTGTCATTAATTTGGTGATGGACGCAATTGGCAGCACGGCGAGTTCGTTTTTATGCAACAAGACTTCTTTGGTGTCCTGGTCAATCACGAAGGCCACGCTAGATTTGAGCGCCAGAGCGTCAGGCGAACTGCGCAAACCTGCAATGTCACCAAAACTAGGTCGGGTCGGAGCTAGCGCTGGACTCTTCGCTTTGGCTTTAGCTTTGGCTTTGACAGGTGCTTTTCCGAAATTCTGGGCTTTGACCCATTTACTCTTGATTTGCTGCCGGGGCGGATCTACGCGGCCATTGCGCTTGCCGTCTTGCGCGGCAAAAGCTACGCCTAGGCAAAGCAAAATCGACAAGAAAGTAAAAAGTTTTTTAGCCAATGTGCACCGGATTCGGTTTTTTGCGAAACCCCAATTGCGAGTACGCCATTTAAAAATCACAGTTTAATCAAAAAACCGCATAAATCAAGCACTTGCATGAGAAACATGATGCAAATTCATATAAATACGCGTTTAACCTTGCGCGGCAACGCGATCGGCCTTGCTCTGCAGCTTGTTCAGGGCGCTTAAGTAGGCTTTTGCCGATGCCACCACGATATCCGGATCCGCGCCGGTGCCATTGACCACGCGACCGCTGTTTTGGAGGCGCACCGTCACCTCGCCCTGGCTTTCGGTGGAGCCGCTGATGGCGTTGACCGAATACAAAACCATCTCCGCCCCGCTCTTGACATGCGACTCTATCGCCTTGAGCGAGGCGTCCACCGGACCATTGCCATCGGATTTCGCACTGACCTCGCGCCCAGCCACGGTAAACACAATCGCGGCCTGCGGACGCTCACCGGTTTCGCTGTGCTGACTTAAAGAGACGAAGGCAAATTGCTCTTGCGCTTGGGACACGCTTTCGTCGCTGACCAGTGCCAGGATGTCTTCATCAAATATCTCAGATTTGCGATCTGCCAGCTCTTTGAATCGGGCAAACGCGGCATTGATTTCGGTTTCGCTATCTAGTTGCACGCCCAGTTCCAGCAAACGTTGCTTGAAGGCATTGCGGCCGCTGAGTTTGCCCAACACAATCTTGTTAGCGCTCCAGCCTACATCTTCGGCGCGCATGATTTCATAGGTATCGCGCGCTTTGAGCACGCCATCTTGATGAATGCCCGAGGCATGCGCAAACGCATTCGCGCCCACCACTGCTTTATTGGGTTGCACCACAAAGCCCGTGGTCTGGCTGACCATGCGGCTGGCTGCCAGGATATGGCGGGTGTCAATGCCCATGTCCAGGCCAAAATAATCACGCCGGGTTTTCACCGCCATGACCACCTCTTCCAGGCTGCAATTTCCAGCACGCTCACCCAAGCCGTTGATGGTGCATTCGACCTGACGTGCGCCACCAATCTTGACGCCAGCTAATGAATTGGCAACAGCCATGCCCAAATCGTTGTGGCAATGCACCGACCAAATAGCTTTGTCCGAATTGGGGATGCGCTCGCGCAAGGAACGGATAAATTCGCCGTACAACTCAGGGATGGCGTAGCCCACGGTATCGGGCAAATTGATGGTACCGGCACCCTCTTTAATCACCGCCTCGATCACGCGGCATAAAAAGTCGGGGTCGCTGCGGTAGCCGTCTTCGGGGCTGAACTCCACATCGCTAACCAAATTCCGAGCAAAACGCACTGCCAGTTGCGCCTGGGCATAGACCTCGTCGGGCGTCATGCGCAGCTTCTTTTCCATATGCAGCGCCGAGGTGGCTATGAAGGTGTGAATACGCGCGCGCCGCGCACCCTTAAGGGCTTCGGCAGCGCGGGAAATGTCGCGGTCATTGGCACGCGCCAGCGAACAAACTATCGAGTCTTTGATGTTATTGGCTACCAACTGCACAGCTTCAAAATCACCGTTGGAACTGGCGGCAAAACCGGCTTCGATGACGTCCACCTTGAGGCGCTCCAACTGGCGGGCGATACGCAGCTTTTCGTCGCGCGTCATGGAGGCGCCAGGCGATTGCTCGCCATCGCGCAAGGTGGTGTCGAAAATAATAAGTTGATCAGACATCTGGATACTCCAAAACTTATTCAACTAGGCTCGGCAAGCAATGAACCGCGACTTATTTGTGCATGCCGCGCTCATCGGGCTCGTCTGTAGAGGTGCTGATCACACTGACCGGAACACCCCGGAACCGGCGCACGCAATACACCGCATAACCGCTGAAACCGTACACCACAAAAATGCCCAGCACCACCGTGGGCGGATCGATGTTGATGATGGCAATACCCAAGGCAATCAACACGATGACCGCGAATGGCACGCTTTTCTTCATGCTGACGTCTTTGAAGCTGTAAAACGGCACGTTGGTGACCATGGTCAAACCGGCGTACAGCACCCAGGCAAACATAAACCAGGCCACCATCGGCGGCGCAATACCCAAGTCGGTACACCACCAGATAAAACCGGCCACCAAGGCCGCCGCAGCGGGAGATGGAAGTCCTTGGAAATAGCGTTTGTCCACCACATGGGTGTTGACGTTAAAGCGTGCTAAGCGCAAGGCTGCGCAGGAGCAATACACAAAGGCTGCGAACCAACCCCATTTACCCAGTCCCTTGAGCGCCCATTCGTAGGACACCAGCGCAGGCGCGGCACCGAAAGACACCATGTCGGAGAGCGAATCCATTTGCTCTCCGAAGGCGCTTTGGGTATTGGTCATGCGAGCAACACGCCCGTCCAAACTGTCGAGCACCATGGCGCAAAAAATACCGATGGCGGACTGGTCGAAATGGCCTTGCATGGCCATCACCACCGCATAAAAGCCACCAAACAAAGCGGCCAGCGTGAATAAATTGGGAAGGATGTAGATGCCTTTGCGCCGTTTGCGCACAAAAACTGGCCCCTCGCCGTCAGCCTGTGTCTGTGAGTTGTCGTCCATGCAATGATCCTGGTGTAATTCAGTTGTGGCGTGCGACCACACGTTACCCCCAGCCGCACAACAGGTGCAGTGTACGCTGAGCCAGCTCGGGTGGCATCCCTCTTGAAATGCCTCTTGAAATGTCAAAGGCCACCGAAGTGGCCTTTGGACGGAGCCCCTATTACAACCGAGGAATAGCTTAGTTACGGGTTTGATCGACCAGCTTGTTTTTCTTGATCCAGGGCATCATGGCGCGCAAAGTCTCGCCGACTTGCTCGATTTGGTGCTCTGCGGTCAAACGGCGGCGGCTGAGTAAGGTCGGCGCACCGGCCTTGTTTTCCAAAATGAAGCTCTTAGCATATTCACCGGTCTGAATATCCTTCAGGCACTGGCGCATAGCCGCTTTGGTGGCGTCGGTCACGATGCGCGGGCCGGTGACGTATTCACCGTACTCGGCATTGTTGGAGATCGAGTAATTCATGTTGGCAATACCGCCTTCATAAATCATGTCCACAATCAGCTTGAGCTCGTGCAGGCATTCGAAGTAGGCCATTTCTGGCGCATAACCGGCTTCCACCAGAGTTTCAAAACCGGCTTTGATCAGCTCGACCGTGCCGCCGCACAAAACGGCCTGTTCACCGAACAGGTCGGTCTCGGTTTCTTCGCGGAAATTGGTTTCAATAATGCCGGCCTTGCCGCCGCCATTGGCCATGGCGTAGCTCAGCGCCAGGTCACGGGTACGTCCCGATTTATCTTGGTGGATCGCGATCAGGTGGGGCACGCCGCCGCCTTGCGCATAGGTGCCGCGCACGGTATGGCCGGGTGCCTTGGGGGCGACCATCCAAACGTCCAAGTCGGCACGGGGATTGACCAGGCCGTAATGCACGTTGAACCCGTGGGCAAACACCAAAGATGCGCCGGCCTTGATGTTGGGCTCCACATCCTGGGTATAGACCGTGCCGATTTGCTCGTCGGGCAACAAAATCATCACCACGTCGGCGGCGCGCACGGCGTCCGCCACTTCAGCCACTTTCAAGCCAGCTTTCTCGACCTTAGGCCAAGATGCGCCGCCTTTGCGAAGGCCCACAACGACTTTCACGCCGCTGTCATTCAAATTCTGGGCGTGGGCATGGCCCTGGCTGCCGTAACCGATGATGGCCACCGTTTTGCCTTTGATCAGGCTCAGGTCGCAGTCTTTGTCGTAATACACCTTCATGCTTTTCTCCGAAAAATAATGGCGTCCTACGCCAAGTTACAAAACCAATTCAGCTAGCCCGCTATTCGCATCAGGATGCCCGCAGCGGAACGCCTTCACTTACACGCGCAATACCCGCTCACCACGCCCGATACCACTGGCACCGGTGCGCACCGTCTCCAAAATCGCGTCCGTCTCGATAGCCTGCAAAAACGCATCGTTTTTGCCCTGATCACCCGTCAGCTCGATGGTGTAGCTTTTGTCCGTTACATCGATGACACGGCCCCGAAAAATATCGGCCATCCGCTTCATTTCCTCGCGCTCTTTGCCCACCGCGCGTACCTTGACGATCATGAGTTCGCGCTCGATGT
>CAJBBZ010000096.1 GCA_903951445.1 uncultured beta proteobacterium | reverse complement strand
CAACAACATCACGCTGGGGAATGCAACTACAACGGGCAAGCTGGATGTGACTGCAGCCAACGACATCAGTCTCAACGGTGTGGTGAATGTCGCTAGCCTAGACCTGGAAGCCACCGCTGGTGACATCACTCAGACGACTGGCACCTTGACGGTGAGCTCAGGCGCGACTGACCTCAAAGCGGGCGACGACATCACGCTGGATAAAGCGAACGACTTTGTAGGCATAGTCAATGTGATCAGAGCCGATGCCGTGACACTCAATGACATCAACGACATCACGCTGGGCGGTGTGAGCATCACCGGTAAATTGGATGTGACGGCTGGGACCGACATCAGCCTCAACGGTGTGGTCAATGTGGCCAGCCTGGACCTGGAAGCTACGTTTGGTGACATCAGCCAAAGTGCTGGCACCTTGACGGTGAGCTCAGGCCCGACCGATCTCAAAGCGGGCGACAACATCACGCTGGACAAAGCGAACGACTTTGTCGGCACAGTTAATGTGCTCGGCGGAAACGACGTGACGCTGAACGACGCCAACGCCATGACGCTCGGCATGGTGACCACCACCGGCAAGCTCACCCTTAACAGCGCGGGCGACCTCAACCTGGGCACCAGCACGGTGGGTGGTGACCTGACTGCCATCAGCGGCAACGGCAACATCACGCAGAGTGGCGCACTGACCGTAGTCGACGGCAGTGTGTTGAACGCAGGCACGGGCTATATCTTATTGAACAATGATGGGAATACTCTTGCCAATGGCGTTACTGTGATTGCCGCTAACTCTTCGATAGTTGGGGATAAAGCAGCAGCAGGCAAAGCAGCGGCAGACAAAGCAGCACAGGATGCAGTGTCACAAAATGCTTCCAAAACGGGTCTAGGACAAGTGGTGACCGCTTTGGACACTCCCGCGATGCCCGCACCTTTGGCAATGAATGCCGTGGTGCCCAGTAACCTAGCCGTTTCGGGTGCCACCAACACGACCAATGCATCGAATACCGGCAGCGCTAACAGTTCGGCAGCATCTGGCAGTAACAGTGCGGGCGTCACCGTCGACCTGCTGAGTGTTTCGTCTGCCAGCACAACAATGATGGCTGCTGTGTCATTGCCGAAGGGGGCATCAACCGTAGGCGTAGGCTTCAGTTTCGCGTTGCCAGAAGCGATTCAGGCTCTAGCTCAACAAGGATCCCAAACCGTGGACCCCCAGGCAAGCCTGCCTGATGGATCACCTTTGCCGGCATGGTTGAGCTTTGATGTGAGCACTTTGCGTTTTGAAGCCCAAGCCGTACCGACGGGTGCTTTCCCTTTGCAGGTTCTAGTGAATGTCGCTGGGTCGCGGGTAATGGTGGTCATCTCAGAGAGGACCGAGTAAATCAAGGAAAAACTTTGGCATCCCCCCAAGGCGGTAGACAAAAGCCTAGAGGACTGTTGTTGAAAAATCGTCAAGACTTTGTAGCTTGGCGGAAACGTCGGCTCCCGCGACAAACCGGGTACTCGGCCACAGCTTCCTGTCCACCAAGCAGTTAGCAAATTCAGCTGCCTAGAATCTGGGATACACAGATCAAAAACTGGATAATTAAGAGTAATTCGTCAAATTTAGACAAATTAAAAAAATATCCTAAGTTGCTGACTTTAAAAGATTTTCAATGACATATTCGCCTTGGAGACTGAGTTGTGCGCCAATGATGGATTGGACCGACCGCCATTGCCGTTATTTCCACCGCTTGCTGACGCGCCACACCCGGCTCTATACCGAGATGGTGACCACCGGCGCCCTGCTGCATGGTGATGTGGCGCGGCATTTGCGCTTTAACCCCGAAGAGCAGCCACTCGCCTTGCAGCTAGGCGGTAGCGAACCGGCAGACCTAGCGCGTGCTGCGCGCATGGGAGAGCAATGGGGCTACGACGAAATCAACCTCAATTGCGGTTGCCCCAGCGAGCGGGTGCAGCGCGGCGCCTTTGGCGCTTGCCTGATGAACGAACCGGCGCTCGTGGCCGATTGCGTCAAGGCCATGGTCGATGTGGTGGACGTGCCGGTCACGGTGAAGCACCGCATCGGTATCGACAAAAACGAGGACTACGGCTTTGTGCGCGACTTTGTTGGCACCGTGGCGCAGGCGGGTTGTGAGGTGTTTATCGTGCATGCGCGCAATGCCTGGCTGCAAGGCTTGTCGCCCAAAGAGAACCGCGAAATTCCGCCGCTGCGCTATGACCTGGCTTACCGCTTGAAGCAAGATTTTCCAAGCCTGCACATTGTGGTGAACGGCGGCATTACCAATAATGCCGACATCGCCACCCACTTGCAGCAAGTCGATGGTGTGATGCTGGGGCGCGAAGCCTATTACCGGCCTTGGTTGATGACCGAGTGGGACGCACTTTTTTATGGCGACGCGCATACGCCGCCAGTGCCCGAAGCCGTGGAAGAAGCCATGGTGCTGTACATGCAGCGCGCCTTTGCAGAAGACGACTGCCCTTGGTATGCAATAGCGCGCCACATGCTGGGCCTGTACCACGGGCGGCGCGGTGCGCGCTTGTGGCGCCAGGTGTGGAGCGACCACCGCTTAAAGCCCTTGCCCCCGCGCGAAGTGCTGGCCCGCGCGCATGCGGCCATGGCGCAAGCCGCTGTCGTGGCCGACCATGCAGCCTGAACCAAGCGTCGGCGCGCTTCGCGCTGCCAAGCTGCTGATCTGGGTCATTCCGCTGTTGTGGGTAGTCAACTCCTTTATTGCGCGGCGTGCCGTGGATGTGATCACGCCGCATGTGCTGGCCTGGGGCCGCTGGGCCCTGGCCGGGGTGATATTGGCTTGGGTCACCCGCGCCGAACTGTGGCAACACCGCCAAGCGCTGCGCACCCACACCCGCCGCTACCTGCTGCTGGGCGCATGCGGTATGTGGATTTGCGGCGCGGCGGTGTACTTTGCCGGGCAGACCACCACCATGATGAATATCTCGCTCATCTACGCCGCATCGCCAGTGATGATTGCCGTGGGCTCGGTGCTGTGGCTGCGCGAGCCCTTTTCCAAACGCCAGGCGCTGGGCGTGGTGCTGGCGCTGGTGGGCGTGGTGCACGTCGTGGTGCAGGGGCAGTGGCTGCTGCTCACGCAAGTGGTGTTCGTGCCGGGCGACCTGTGGATCGCCGCAGCCGCCACCGCCTGGGCCGCGTATTCCATGCTGCAAAAACACTGGGGCAACCCTATGAGCGCCAGCGCCCAACTGGCCGTTATCTGCGCCGGTGGCGTGGTGGTGCTGACGCCATTTGCGGCATGGGAACTGCTGCAAGGCGGCCCGCCTTTGGGCACGCAAGCGCTGGCCTTGGTCGTCATGGCCGCGCTGTTGCCGGGCGTGCTGGCCTATTGGATTTATGGCTGGACGCAATCGGTCCTGGGCCCCGGCCCGGTGGCTATGACTATGTACCTGGGGCCCTTGTACGCAGCCGTAGTAGCCTGGCTGTTGTTGGGTGAGGCGCTGGAGCTGCATCACTTGATCGGCGGTGTGCTGATTTTGTCGGGTGTGGGCCTGGTGGTGGCCGGGAAGCGGGTGGGGGACTGAGCGATCCCCGCGCAAGCTATTTGATTTTTTTGCTTTTAAGGGGAAGTAGTTCCTGGCTGACCGCTAATACTTTGAACTCCGGGCCTTTGTGCAACAGAACGGCGCTGTGTTCCGATGCGCAGGCGGCGATCCACGCGTCTGCGATAGACAAAGGATAGAGGGCTTTGAATTGCGCGGCCTTGACGAGCAAGGTTTCGGTGTTGTGCAACCACTCTATGGGCAGCGCCAAACACTGCTGGTAGGCCAGTTGGCCCGCTGCCTCGTTTTCGTCGCGCCACACGCGGTAGAAAATTTCCATCAGCGTCATAAAGCAGCCGTAGCACTTGGCCTGCCCTTGCATCGCCATTTCTAGCACCTGCGCCACCCGGTCGGCGCCGGGTTCGTCGTCACGCAAGGTGAGTAGTGCGGATGTATCGAGCAAAAAGCGTTTCATTCGCGGGCCGCGTCCGCTTTGCGTGCTGCCAACAGCCGGGCCGTGGCGCCGCCTTTGCCCTGTCCACGAAAGGCTTGCACCGGGTGCGCGCGCACCGGCACCACGCTGATACTGCCTTTATCCACAATCCACTCCAAGCGGTCTGCCGGGCCTAAGTGGAATTGGTGGCGTATGGCAGCCGGAACGACAGTTTGCCCTCGGGCGGTGATGGTGCTTTGCATGGCAATTCTCGGAGGAGTGAATTACTAAATATCAAATAGTGTAATTCAAGGTCGGGGCCTTGCTACACCAACTCCAAAAACCCCAACACCCCATCCAGATGCAAGGCAAAGTCGCTAATCGCATGGTCACCTTCGGGCAGCAAGATACGCCGGGCCTTTGGGTAACGCGCCTGCATTTCCCGCCAATCCAGCACTTCGTCGCGCTGCGAGATAAGCGCCAGTTCCGGGCCGGGCGTGTGCGCGCCTTCGTCGGCCATAGCCTGTAGTTCGGCGATATAGCTTTCCTGAAAATAAAAGCGCTCCTCAGGCGCATGCCATTGGCTTTGTTCGCCTATGTGTTTTGCCAGGTCGCGCGCCGGAAAAACCGCCGGGTTGAGCAAGACGCTGCGACAGCCTGTCTGCCGCGCCACCCAGGACGCATAAAACCCACCTAACGACGAACCGACCACGGCCATGGTGTCGTGCGGCCAATCCGCTGTCAGGCGCAACATGTCGTGGGCCGCTTGGCGCGGCGAGGGCGGTAATTGCGGGCAGCACCAATACACGTGCGGATGCCGCTGCGCCACGGTCTGCGCCATCAGGCGCGCTTTGGCGGACGCGGGGGACGAGCGAAAGCCGTGCAGGTAAAGCAAATGCGTGGTGTGACCAACAGGCGCGGCCATTAATGCGGCTTGGATGTAAAGGGCAAGGTGTGGGGCATCGGTGGCTCACTGCGGTCTGCATGCGCAGCCATCAACCCGCTGCCTCCAGCCCGTTGGCAAAGTGCTCGCGCATGCGCTGCATGCTCAGCGCCGCATTGCGCGCCAGCAGCGCGTCCATCAAGGCTTGGTGTTCGCGCAGCGATTCGGCCACGCGCCCGCTTTTGAGCAGCGAGTTGTGGCGATTGAGCTTCATCACTTTGCGCAAGTCCGCGCACAACTGGTCGCGCCAGCGGTTGTCGGCAATTTCCAGAAGGCGCATATGAAAGCGCTCATTCACTTCAAAAAACCGGCCCGTAGAGTCGACGGCGGTGCCCAGTTCGGTGTGCAAGGTTTGCAAGTCTTGCAACTGCGCGGGCGTGGCGCGCAGGGCCACTACGCCAGCGGCGTCAGATTCAAGCAGCGAAAGCAGGTGGTACACATCCGCTTGGTCTTTTGCATTGACCTCGGTCACATAAGCACCGCGCCGCACTTTCATGGTCACCAGGCCTTCGGTGGCTAGTACCTTGATGGCCTCACGCAACGGCGTGCGGCTGATGCCATATTCCTCGGCCAGCGCCATTTCGTCGATCCAACTGCCCGGCGGCAAGGTGTTGGAAAAAATGCGCTCGCGCAGCAACTCTGCTACCTCTTGGTAGAGCGCGCGCGGGGTCAGGGTGAGGCCTTGCATGGCGGGAATTGTAAGCCCTAATTCAGTTTTGAATTAATAATTATGGATGATAGAATGCGCTAAGGAAGGTCTGCATCAGCCCGTCATCGCGAGGAGCGCAGCGACGCGGCGATCCATAAGTGCTTAATTGGCAATCAAAAATGGATTGCTTCGCTGCGCTCGCAATGACGGGTTTGGACTTATGCAGAGCTTTCCTAGCCGTAAAAATTTTGATTTGAAAGCCCGCGCCATGAGCTCCAAGCCGCCCGCATCCCTGTCCCCGCAGCCAGCTGCCTGGCCCACTTTTGAGCAGGGTGACCAAGCCGCTTGGCTGCGCGCCGCCGCCAAGTCTGCGCCCGGCGGCCATGTGGATGCGCTGAACTGGACCACGCCAGACGGCATCGTCGTCAAGCCGCTGTACACCGCAGCGGACACCGCGCATTTGCCTTATGCCAATACGTTGCCAGGCTTTGCGCCCTATGTGCGCGGCCCGCAAGCCACCATGTACGCGGTGCGGCCTTGGACCATCCGCCAGTACGCCGGTTTTTCGACCGCAGAAGAGAGCAACGCTTTTTACCGCCAGGCGCTGGCCGCAGGCGGGCAGGGCGTGTCAGTTGCTTTTGATTTGGCCACCCACAGAGGCTATGACTCCGACCACCCGCGCGTGACCGGCGACGTGGGCAAGGCCGGTGTCGCCATCGACTCGGTGGAGGACATGAAGATTTTGTTTAACCAAATTCCGTTGGACAAAGTCAGCGTGTCCATGACCATGAACGGTGCGGTGCTGCCGGTGCTGGCGGGCTACATCGTGGCCGCCGAGGAGCAGGGCGTGGCGCAAGCGCAACTGAGCGGCACCATACAAAACGACATCCTCAAAGAGTTTATGGTGCGCAACACCTATATCTATCCGCCTGCACCGTCTATGCGCATCATCGGCGACATCATTGGCTACACGGCCAAAAACATGCCCAAGTTCAACTCGATTTCTATCTCGGGTTACCACATGCAAGAGGCCGGAGCCAACCAGGCCTTGGAGCTGGCCTTTACTTTGGCCGACGGCAAGGAATACGTCAAAACTGCGATTGCCACCGGCCTGGACGTGGACGAGTTTGCCGGCCGCTTGTCCTTCTTCTGGGCCATTGGCATGAACTTCTATTTAGAAGTGGCCAAGATGCGCGCCGCGCGCCTGCTGTGGTGCCGCATCATGCAAGGCTTTGACGCCAAATCGCCCAAGAGCCTGATGCTGCGCACCCACTGCCAAACCAGCGGCTGGAGCCTGACCGAGCAAGACCCGTACAACAATGTAGTGCGCACCACCATCGAGGCCATGGCTGCGGTGTTTGGCGGCACGCAAAGCCTGCACACCAATAGCTTTGACGAAGCCATTGCGCTGCCCACCGAGTTCAGTTCGCGCATTGCGCGCAACACCCAGCTCATCATCCAGGAAGAGACGCACATTACCAGCGTGATCGATCCCTGGGCCGGTAGCTACATGATGGAAAAGCTGACCCAAGACATGGCCGACGCAGCCTGGAAAATTATCGAAGAAGTCGATGCCATGGGCGGCATGGTCAAGGCGGTCGATACCGGTTGGGCCAAGCTAAAAATCGAGGCGGCTGCTGCTGAAAAACAAGCCCGCATCGACAGCGGCCAGGACGTGATCGTAGGCGTGAACAAATACAAGCTCAAAACCGAAGACGCGATTGAAGCGCGCGACATCGACAACGTGGCCGTGCGCGATGGTCAGATCGCACGCCTCAAGCAAGTGCGTGCCGGGCGCGACCAGCCTGCCGTGCAAGCGGCCTTGGATGCGCTCACGTTTGCAGCCGGGCACGAAGGCAATTTGCTGGAGCTAAGCATCGCCGCCATGCGCTTGCGCGCCACCGTGGGCGAGGTCAGCGACGCGCTGGAAAAAGCTTTTGGGCGGCATCGCGCCGATACGCACAAAGTGTCTGGCGTCTATGCCGCCGCCTACGATGCCGAGCACAGCCACGGAGACACCATGGAATACTGGAACGCCCTAAAAGCCGATATCGCCGCCTTTGCCGACGCGCAAGGCCGCCGCCCGCGCGTGATGATTTCCAAGCTCGGCCAGGACGGCCACGACCGGGGCGCCAAAGTGGTGGCAACCGCCTTTGCCGATCTGGGCTTTGACGTGGACATCGGGCCCTTGTTTCAGACCCCTGAAGAATGCGCCCGCCAAGCGATTGAAAACGATGTGCATGCCGTGGGCGTCTCTACGTTGGCCGCAGGGCATAAAACCCTGGTGCCGGCCATCATCGAGGAGCTAAAAAAGCAGGGCGGCGAAGGCATCATCGTGTTTGTGGGAGGCGTGATTCCGCGCCAGGACTACGACTTTTTGTACGCCGCTGGAGTCAAAGGCATATACGGCCCCGGCACCCCCATCCCCGTCAGCGCCCGCGATGTGCTGGACCAGATCAGCAAGTCTTTGCAGGACTGAAGAACGGTTGTTATACTGTATTACAGTATTTCGAAAGGAGTAAATCATGGCCGTTTCCGTGCGTATGGACCCTTTGCTGGAAAAGCAGCTAGAGCAAGCTGCCAAGCGCCAGGGCATTACCAAATCGCAATTCATCATCGACGCGGTGGAGCGTTCCCTGGGCCGCAAAAACCCCTATGAGCTGATGCTGGCTTTGAAGGTCGAAGAAGAGCAACGCGCTTATGGCCCCAACGCCAACCCGGTTGATGCCGCGGTGGCCCAGGCCTTTGAGGGCTATGAGCAGCCCTATGACACCGAAGCATCACGCGCACAGCTGGTGGCCAAATTGCAAGATAAACATGGCATTCGCAGCGATCGTTGACGCCAGCGCCATGGTCGCATTGTTTGGTCGGGACCAGTCCCATAGCGCGCATTACAGCCAGTTGTTTGCGCGGGCTGCCCAGGAGCAATGGTCGCTCACCAGCACCTGGCCGTGTGTCACCGAAGCCAGCTACTTACTGGGCTTGCCGCAGCGCTATGCGTTTTTGCGCTGGGTGGCGGCTGATGGCCTGTCCATCTTCCCCTTTGACCAGAGCAATCTGGAAGGCATGGCCGAATTGATGCGCCGCTACACCGAATCTCCGCGCACTGAGATGGATTTTGGCGATGCATCCTTGGTTTACCTTGCCTCGGATACGGGCGTCAACCGCATCATGACCTTGGACGTGCGCGATTTTTCGCGCTACCGCCTGGCCGATGGCCGGGCCTTTGAGATTCTTTGATGACGCTTCAAGTAGTTCCCACGTCCGTGTCAGACCTGCGAAGTGCGACGCCCGCAGTCCAGCGCCGGGCTATGGCAAAGGCGATCACGCTGCTGGAGTCCACGCGCGCTGACCATCGGGCGCAGGCGGATACTTTGCTCACGGAATTGTTGCCCTTCACTGGCCAGTCCATGCGCCTAGGCATTAGCGGCGTGCCGGGCGTGGGCAAATCGACGTTTATCGAAGCCCTGGGTTTGCATTTGATTGCGCAAGGCCATCGTGTGGCAGTGTTGGCGGTGGACCCGTCGAGCAGCGTGTCGGGTGGCTCCATCTTGGGCGACAAAACCCGCATGGAGCAGTTGTCGGTGCATCCGCAAGCTTTCATCCGCCCTAGCCCGGCCAGCGGCACCTTGGGCGGTGTGGCCGAAAAAACTCGCGAGTGCATGTTGGTTTGCGAGGCAGCAGGCTACGACGTGGTGCTGGTCGAAACCGTGGGCGTAGGCCAGTCCGAAACTGCGGTCAGCGGCATGACGGATATGTTTTGCTTGCTACAACTGCCCAACGCTGGCGACGATTTGCAAGCCATCAAAAAAGGGGTGATGGAGTTGGCCGATCTGGTCGTCATCAACAAAGCTGATATCGACCCGGATGCCGCCACGCGCGCGCAAGCGCAGATCACCAGCGCCTTGCGCCTGCTGGGCTTGCACGGCAACCCAGACCGCCTGGGCTGGAGCCCGCAAGTAGTGCCGATTAGCGCTTTGCAGGGCACCGGCATCAGCGAGTTTTGGGAGGCTGTAAGCGCCTTTCGCACCTTGCAAGCCGACAGCGGTCGCTTTGCCGCGCGGCGCCAAAGCCAGGCCTTGGCGTGGATGTGGGAGCGCATAGATGCCGGATTGAAACATCGCTTTGAGGCCCAGGCTGCGGTCGCAGCCCTGTTGCCCCAACTCAGCGATCAGGTACGCGCCGGGCAGTTGCCCGCGTCCACCGCGGCGCGCTTGCTGCTGGAGGCGGGGCGATGAGCTTGCTAGATGCCGCTTATCAGCATGTCGAGCGCGGCGACGATGGTGTCGCTTCGGGCGCTGTAGTCCAAGACGCTGTGGCCCAGCCATTTGCGCGGCATCGCCGCGATGTTGGGCGTCAAAAGCCGGTAAGCCTTGCCCTCAATATCCCACTCAGGGCTCAGGCGCGACACAGCGGGGAAGGGCAGCCGATCGACCGGGTACAGCGGCAGCACGACGCGGGTCGCAAGCTTGTCCAGCAAGGGGCTTTGGATGTCCAGCAGGTAAGGCACTTCGCCCTTGCTGGGCGCCAAGCTGGCGTGGACGTGGTACTGCGTCACAGCGCCTTACCCGCCCAAAGTGCATCGCGCCAGGCCTCGTTCCAAAGCCCGTTTTCCTCGACATGCCGGTTGTACCCATCAATCGCTTCTTGGTTGTCTGCCAGCCATTTTGCTTCGCGCAGGCTTTTCACCTGGTTGGCAAGTGCCACCTCTAGCACCTGTGAGACATTGACCTTAAGTTCTTTGGCCTGGCGCAGCAAGTCGCTGTTCACGCTGAGATTGACCGGTTTCTTTGCTGCTGTGGATTCGTATGCCATGGCGATTCCTTTGTAGGGCATGCGCAAGCTTTATGCGCATTCATTGAATTTTAGACAGAAAGGCATCCCCCCATGCAAGACATATTGGAGCAACTAGAAGCCAAGCGCGCCGCAGCGCGCATGGGTGGCGGCGAAAAGCGCATCAGCGCGCAGCACGGAAAAGGAAAGCTCACGGCGCGCGAGCGGCTGGAAGTGCTGCTGGACGAAGGCACGTTTGAAGAATGGGACATGTTTGTTGAGCACCGCTGCACCGACTTTGGCATGCAGGACAACAAAATTCCTGGCGACGGCGTGGTCACCGGTTACGGCATGATCAATGGCAGACTGGTGTTTGTGTTTAGCCAAGACTTCACGGTGTTTGGCGGCGCCTTGAGCGAATCGCATGCCGAGAAGATTTGCAAAATCATGGACCAGGCCATGAAAGTGGGCGCACCGGTGATCGGCCTAAACGACTCGGGTGGCGCGCGTATTCAAGAAGGCGTCGCCTCGCTAGGCGGCTATGCCGATGTGTTCCAGCGCAATGTCATGGCCAGCGGCGTGATTCCGCAAATCAGCCTGATCATGGGGCCATCGGCGGGCGGCGCGGTGTATTCACCCGCCATGACCGATTTCATCTTCATGGTCAAAGACAGCTCCTACATGTTCGTCACTGGCCCCGAGGTGGTGAAGACGGTGACGCATGAAGAAGTAAGCGCCGAAGAGTTGGGCGGCGCCATCACCCACACCACCAAAAGCGGCGTGGCCGATCTGGCGTTTGACAACGACGTAGAAGCGCTTTTGATGCTGCGCCGCCTCTACAACTACTTGCCTTTGTCTAACCGCGAAAAAGCCCCAGTCCGCCCCAGCGGCGACCCGGCGCACCGTATGGATATCAGCCTCAACACCCTGGTGCCAGAAAACCCGAATAAAGCCTACGACATGAAAGAGTTGATCGTCAAAACCGTGGACGACGGCGACTTTTTTGAAATCCAGCCCGAGTACGCCAAAAACATCCTGGTCGGCTTTGCGCGTATGGACGGGCAGACCGTGGGCATCGTGGCCAATCAGCCCCTGGTACTGGCAGGTTGCCTGGATATCAAGAGCAGCATCAAAGCGGCGCGATTTGTTCGTTTTTGTGATGCCTTCAATATTCCGGTCATCACTTTTGTGGATGTGCCCGGCTTTATGCCCGGCACCAGCCAGGAGTACGGCGGCATCATCAAGCACGGT
>CAJBBZ010000095.1 GCA_903951445.1 uncultured beta proteobacterium | reverse complement strand
TTCTTCGAGCAGATCTACATGTTTAGTGTTCTGATTTGGGTCTCGCCCTGATGCACGCGCAGACACACGCTTACACCGTCGCCAGCACCCTATTGTCTTGCTCCTGACCAAGGTACCCGGTCTGGCGCCAGCCGATGTGAATGACCTTACAGCCTGGACGATGCAGCTTTCACCGCATCACCCTTGCCCAGCCCATCGGCCTGCTGTTGTAAGGCTCACTGGTGTTTAAGCAGCGAGTGCGAAACGTTCGTCGTTTGCAGTTAGTTTGTTTGAATCTGTTTTACGAGCGCATTCAGCTCGACATGCACCACAGCGATTCCGTACCCACGTCGAAACCAGTGCAGCCCCAAGCGGCGTATTTTAGGCCTGATACAGCAGTTGCAGGAGCTCGGCGGGGGAATTAATCTGCGCGTCGGCTTGCCAGGCTCCTACGTCGGAGGCGCTGCCCAGATAGCCGTAGGTGGCGGCCACCGTACCCATACCTGCCGCCTTGCCGGCCACGATGTCGCGCTCGTCGTCGCCTACATACAGGCAGAGTTCAGGGGCCACACCCAAGCGGCGCGCAGCCTCCAGCAAAGGCTCCGGGTGCGGCTTAGAAAATGGCGTGGTGTCGCCTCCCACGATCGCCCCAGCGCTGCCAAACAAAGGCATGGCCGCCGTCAGGGGCAAGGCGAAGCGCTCCGACTTATTGGTTACCACGCCCCACTGCAAGCCCTGCGCCTGCAAAGCGGCGATCAAGCTCGGCACGCCTTCAAAAGCATGGGTGTTGTCCAGCATACAAGCCTGGTAATTGGCAAAAAACTCTTCGCGCAAGGCTTCGTAGTCCGCGTGATCTGGACCTATTCCAAAGGCCACTTGCAGCATGCCACGCGCACCGGAGCCGCATAAAGGCCGGTATTTCGCGTAGTCGATAGATGGCAAACCACGTTTCACGCGCATGGCATCGGCCGCACCGGCCAAATCCGGCGCACTGTCTACCAGCGTTCCGTCCAAATCAAACAATACGGCACGTATACCCGCAAACTTTTGCATCTAATTTCAGCCTAGGCGCTGGCAGGCGAACAGGTAATTCACGCTGGTGTCAGGCATCAGCGCATAGCGCCGCGTCAGGGGGTTGTAGCCCATGCCATTGGTTTGCTTCAATTCCAAACCAGCGTCCCGGCAAAACGCTGCCAACTCGCTGGGGCGGATCAGCTTGGCGTATTCATGCGTGCCGCGTGGGAGCAGGTTCAAAATGTATTCCGCGCCAACGATGGCAAACAAAAACGACTTGGGGCTGCGGTTGAGCGTCGAGAAAAACACCCAGCCCCCTGGCTTGACCATGCGGGCGCAGGCACGCACCACCGAGGCCGGGTCTGGCACATGTTCCAGCATTTCCATGCAGGTGACTAGGTCAAACGACTCCGGTTGTTCGGCGGCTAAGGCTTCGGCGCTGATTTCGCGGTATTGCACATTCGGTGTTTGCGCCTCCATGGCATGCAACTGCGCCACGCGCAAGGCCTTGGTGGACAGGTCAATGCCCAGCACCTGGGCGCCTTTGCGGGCCATCGAGTCGGCCAGAATGCCGCCACCACAGCCCACATCCAGGGCTTGGATGCCCTTGACCGGACACAAACTGTCTATCCATTGCAGGCGCAGCGGGTTGATTTGGTGCAAGGGACGGAATTCGCTTTCAGGGTCCCACCAGCGGTGGGCCAGGTCCGAAAACTTGGCAAGTTCCGCCGGGTCAGCATTCACAGGTTGGGCGCTTGGCATGAGAAAAGGCTTTCTTGACTGGGCAGGGTTTGTCAGTGCGGACGCAGATATCAATGGAAACACCAACAAAAAGGCCCGCCAAAGCGGGCCGATTTGCAATTGCGCTAAGCCTTATTTGGCGGGGCGGGTTCCGATAACTTCCACCTCAACGCGGCGGTTTTTGGCTTGGCCTTCTTTGGTCTTGTTATCAGCGATCGGGCTGGACTCGCCTTTGCCTTCGGTGTAAATGCGGTTTTTCTCAATGCCTTTGGAGACCAAGTAGGCCTTCACCGCATCAGAACGCTTGGTGGAAAGGGTCTGGTTGTACGCATCAGAGCCGACTGAGTCGGTATGGCCCACGGCGATGATCACTTCCAGACTGATGCCTTTGAGCTTGCCAACCAAGTCATCCAGCTTGGCTTTGCCTAAAGGCTTGAGCACGGACTTGTCAAAGTCAAAAAACATATCGGCGGCGTAAGTCACTTTGCTGGCGGCGGCTGCAGAGGCTGCGGGAGCGGGAGCAGCCGCCTTAGGTGCGGGAGCTGCTGCGGGCGCTGGGGTTCCCATATTTGCAAACAATTCCTGATCGCCTTGAACTTCTGCTGCTGCTGCGGCAGGGGCTGCTGGTGCGGCAGGCGCTTTTGGTGCGGCTGCTGCAGGGGCTATTGCACCGTCGCAACCAGGAGCCGCAGTAGCCGGGGTCCATGAGGAATCACGCCAGCATTGACCGCTGGCGTTTTTCCAAGCATCACCGGCGGCGCTGCGCCAGTTGTGGATTTCCTGGGCGCCAGCCAAAGATGCCAGCGCAAAAGCGGCAACTCCAATTGCGATCTTGTTCAAATTAATCACGGTGTTTCCTTTTCGGGATCAAAGCAGCAAGGAGCTGCGGGACAATAAAACGTACGCCTAGGGTGCCATACACCAATAAAGCGTTCCCGCTATTGTGCCACAGCGTTTTGCCCCCTCTGAGCTAGCTTCACACGTAAAAGCCCCAAATAGGGGCGGGATAGCCTGAAATTTGCCCTGAATCACGCGCCCTGGGTCGGCGCCGCGCTGCATCGGCTGCGGGCCGTAGAATCAAAGGTTGCCCCCTAGACTTCGTTAGCCCCTACCCCACCATGACCCAGTTCGCCAAAGAAACCCTCCCCATCAGCCTTGAGGAGGAGATGCGGCGCAGTTACCTCGACTACGCCATGAGCGTTATCGTCGGGCGCGCCCTGCCCGACGCCCGCGACGGCTTGAAGCCGGTGCACCGCCGGGTGCTGTTTGCGATGCACGAGCTCAATAACGACTGGAACCGCGCTTACAAAAAATCCGCCCGTATCGTCGGGGACGTGATTGGTAAGTACCACCCCCACGGCGACCAGTCGGTCTATGACACCATTGTCCGCATGGCGCAGGACTTTTCCATGCGGCACATGCTGGTGGACGGGCAAGGCAATTTCGGCTCGGTCGACGGCGACAACGCCGCCGCCATGCGCTATACCGAGATCCGCTTGGCAAAAATTGCCCATGAATTGCTGGCTGATCTGGACAAAGAAACCGTCGATTTCGGGCCCAATTACGACGGTTCTGAGAAAGAACCGCTAGTTTTACCTACCCGCATCCCCAATTTATTGGTCAACGGCTCGGGCGGTATCGCGGTCGGCATGGCCACCAATATTCCGCCGCACAACCTCAATGAAGTGGTGGACGCTTGCCTGCATTTGCTGCGCAACCCGGATGCCAGCGTGGACGATTTGATGGAAATCGTGCCCGCGCCCGATTTCCCCACCGCCGGCATTATTTACGGCATCAACGGTGTCAAAGAAGGCTACCGCACCGGTCGCGGCAAAGTGGTGATGCGGGCCAAATGCCATTTTGAGGACATCGACAAAGGCGCCCGCCAGGCCATCATCGTCGACGAGTTGCCCTACCAGGTCAACAAAAAAACCCTGCAAGAACGCATGGCAGAACTGGTGCACGAGAAAAAAATCGAGGGCATCAGCCACATCCAGGACGAATCAGACAAGTCCGGCATGCGCTTGGTCATTGAGCTCAAGCGCGGCGAAGTACCCGAGGTGGTGCTCAACAATCTGTACAAGCAGACCCAGTTGCAAGACACCTTTGGCATGAACATGGTGGCCTTGATCAACGGGCAGCCCAAGCTGTGCAACCTGAAAGACCTAATAGAAGTCTTTTTGCAGCACCGCCGCGAAGTCGTCACCCGCCGCACCGTCTTTAATTTGCGCAAAGCCCGAGAGCGCGGCCATGTCCTGGAAGGCCTGGCGGTCGCGCTAGCCAATATTGACGAGTTCATCGCCATCATCCGCAACGCCCCCACCCCGCCGGTGGCCAAGGCCGAGTTGATGACCCGCAGCTGGGACAGCAAGCTGGTGCGCGAGATGCTGACCCGCAGCCGCATGGATGGCGGCCTGCTCAATGCCGATGATTTCCGCCCCGACGGCTTGGATAAATCCTTGGGCATGGGCAGCGACGGCCTGTACCGCCTCTCGGACACCCAAGCGCAGGAAATCCTGCAAATGCGCTTGCAACGCCTGACCGGCCTGGAGCAAGACAAGATCGTTAGCGAATACAAAGAGGTGATGTCCGAGATCGAAGACCTGCTGGACATCCTGTCCCGCCCCGAGCGCGTCTCCACCATCATCGGTGAAGAACTGGCCGCCATCAAACAGGAATTTGGCCAATCCAAGCTGGGCGCTCGCCGCAGCCTGGTCGAGCACAGCTCCTACGACCTTAGCACCGAAGACCTGATCACGCCCACCGACATGGTGGTCACGCTCAGCCACAGCGGCTACATCAAGAGCCAGCCCCTGGGCGAATACCGGGCGCAAAAGCGCGGCGGGCGCGGCAAGCAAGCCACGGCCACCAAAGAAGACGATTGGGTGGACCAGCTATTTATCGCCAACACGCACGACTACATCTTGTGTTTCTCTAACCGGGGACGTTTGTACTGGCTCAAGGTCTGGGAAGTGCCACAGGGCTCGCGCGGCTCGCGCGGGCGGCCCATCGTCAATATGTTCCCGCTGCAAGAAGGCGAAAAAATCACCGTCGTGCTGCCGCTAACCGGTGACAAACGCAGCTTTCCGGCGGACCAATTTGTGTTCATGGCAACCTCCATGGGCATCGTCAAAAAGACGCCATTGGATGACTTCAACAACCCGCGCAAGGTCGGCATCATTGCCGTCAACTTGGACGAGGGCGACTACCTGATTGGCGCCGCGATTACCGACGGCCAGCACGATGTGATGCTGTTCTCCGATGGCGGCAAAGCGGTGCGCTTTAACGAAGACGAAGTGACCGCGCACGGCCGCCAGTCGCGCGGCGTCAAGGGCATGAACCTGGAAGACGGCCAAAGCGTGATCGCCATGCTGGTGGCCGAGGACGAGCAGCAAAGCGTGCTGACCGCCACCGAAAACGGCTACGGCAAGCGCACCAGCATCACGGAATACACGCGCCACGGACGCGGCACCAAGGGCATGATTGCCATCCAGCAAACTGAGCGCAACGGCAAAGTAGTGGCCGCCACCTTGGTTCACGTGGACGACGAAATCATGCTGATTACCGACCGAGGCGTGCTGGTGCGCACCCGCGTATCGGAAATCCGCGAACTCGGCCGCGCCACCCAAGGCGTGACCCTGATCAGCCTGGACGAAGGCTCCAAATTGAGCGGCCTGCAACGCATTGTGGAAAACGATGCCAACCCATCCGAAACCGCAGCGGACAACCCCACCGACAATGCAGCCGATAGCGCACCCGAAGGTGACGCCAGCGAAGAATGAGCCTGGCCGCGTGACGCGCCCTTTTAACTTCTCCGCTGGCCCGGCCACCATGCCCTTGGCGGTGCTGCAGCGGGCTGCGGCTGAAATGTGCAATTGGCACGATGCCAACGGCAAGCCCAGCGGCATGGGCGTGATGGAAATGAGCCACCGGGGCAAAGCCTTTGGCAGCATCGTGCAGCATGCCGAAGCTAGCCTGCGCCGCTTGCTGTTAGTGCCCGAGGAATTTCATATTTTGTTTATGCAGGGTGGCGGACTGGCGCAAAACGCCATCGTCCCCTTAAACCTGTGCGGCCCCGCGCCCGGTAAGCCTGCAGTGGACTTTGTTTTGACCGGAAGTTGGAGCCA
Organism: uncultured beta proteobacterium; assembly: GCA_903951445.1. GTDB lineage: Bacteria > Pseudomonadota > Gammaproteobacteria > Burkholderiales > Burkholderiaceae_C > Allorhodoferax. Next base: position 5,681 of record CAJBBZ010000095.1, on the reverse strand, counting down.
AAAATCCTGGCAGGAAGCGGCCAAATACAGTGCGCCGCATATTGCCGCTAGCGCGCAGGAATCGGCGTTTCACGACATCCCGGACCCTGCCACCTGGCAGCTCAGCGCAGGCGCCCGCTATGTGCATATTTGCAGTAACGAAACCATCCATGGCGTGGAGTTCCAAAGCCTGCCGGACCTACGCGCGCTGGGCTCTGAAGCGCCGCTGGTGGTGGACTTTTCCTCGCACGTCGCATCCCGCCCGGTAGACTGGAGCCGCGTCGGACTGGCCTTTGCCGGTGCACAAAAAAATCTGGGCCCCGCCGGGCTCACCCTGGTCGTAGTGCGAGACGACTTGTTGGGCGCTGCGCTGGACATCTGCCCCAGCGCTTTCAATTTCAAGAACATCGCAGCCAACGCCTCCATGTTCAACACCCCGCCCACCTATGGCATTTACATGGCGGGCCTGGTGTTTGACTGGCTGGAGCAGCAAGGCGGCATCGTGGCCATCGAGGCGCGCAACATCGAAAAAGCCGCCCTGCTTTACCAGGCCATCGATGCATCGGATTTGTATTTCAACCCGGTAAATCCTGGCTGCCGCTCGCGTATGAACGTGCCCTTTTTCCTGCGCGAACCGGCCTTGGAGAGCGCGTTTTTGCAGGGCGCAGAGCAAGCCGGACTGTTGCAACTCAAGGGCCACAAATCGGTAGGTGGCCTACGCGCCAGCATCTATAACGCTATGCCCCTGGAGGGCGTGCAGGCGCTGGTGGCATTTATGCGATCATTTGAACGCACCCGCGCTTAAAGGACAGAGACATGGCACTGACATTGGCTGAACTGCGTACCCGTATTGACGCCCTCGATTTGGAATTGCTCGCCCTGCTCAACCGCCGTGCAGAACTGGCCCACGAGGTGGGCGAACTCAAAAAAGGCGAAGGCTCGGTGGTATTTCGCCCGGAGCGCGAGGCTCAAGTCATCGCCACGCTCCAGCAAGCCAACGCCCAAAGCGGTTTGGCGCATACCTTGCAAAGTGACAGCGTGGCCTTTGTGTGGCGCGAAATTATGTCGGCCTGCCGTGCCCTGGAAGCCCCCCAGCGTGTTGCCTACCTCGGCCCGGCTGGCACGTTCAGCGAAGAGGCGGCGCTGCGCTTTTTTGGCTCCAGCATCGCCCATGTGCCCTGCGCTAACTTTGATGAAGTGTTTCACGCCACGGCAGCGGGTTCGGCGCAATTTGGTGTGATCCCGGTGGAAAACAGCAGCGAAGGCGTGGTGACGCGCTCGCTGGATTTGCTCTTGACCTCGCCACTGCACATCATCGGCGAAACCAGCTTGATGGTGCGCCACCATTTGCTGCGCGCCAGCAACAGCCTGGAGGGTATCGAGGTCGTGCTGGCCCATCCGCAGGCGCTGGCCCAATGCCAGAACTGGCTGAGCACGCACCTGCCGCATGCCGAGCGGCGCGCCGTCTCCAGCAATGCCGAAGGCGCGCGCCTGGCGGCCCAAGAGCCTGGCTGGGCGGCGATTGCAAGCGAACGCGCAGGTTCGGCATTTGGCCTGCACTTGGCGGCCCGCGCCATCCAGGACGATGCCTTTAACCGCACCCGCTTTGTGGTGGTCTGTCTGCCCAGCACCTTGGCCGCACCCCAGGCCAGCGGGCGCGATTGCATCAGCCTGGTGGTCTCCGTGCCCAACCGACCCGGCGCGGTACACGACATGTTGGTGCCGCTAAAAAACCATGGTGTTTCCATGACCCGCTTTGAATCGCGCCCGGCGCGCTCTGGGCAGTGGGAGTATTACTTTTACATCGACCTGCAAGGCCACCCCTCGCAGCCGCAGGTGCAGGCCGCGCTGGCTGAGCTGCAATCGCTGTGCGCTTTTTACAAAGTGCTGGGCACCTACCCGCTGGCAGACTGAGGCTTGAAGCGCAGTGTTTGATCAACTCGGACTGGTGGGCTGCGGCCTGATGGGTGGCTCTTTTGCGCTGGCGCTCAAGCGCGCCGGTTTGGTGCGCCGCGTGGTGGGTTTCAGCCCGTCTGAGGCCACCCGCCAGCGCGCACTGGATATGGGCGTGATTGACGCGGCTGCCCTTGACGCATCCCAGGCCGCGCACGGCAGTGACTTGGTGTTGGTGGCCGTGCCGGTTGCGGCAACGCAAAGCACTTTGGAGTCGTTGGCCACAGCCTTGTCACCGCATGGGCTGTTGATGGACGTGGGCTCCACCAAGCGCGATGTGGTGCAAGCCGCAACGCTTGCGCTGGGTGACAAGCTGGCGACCTTTGTTCCCGCACACCCCATCGCCGGTAAAGAAGTGTCCGGTGTAGCCCATGCCGACGTAGATTTATATACCGGCTGCCAAGTCATCCTCACCCCCATAGCGCAAACCGGCACAACGCAATTGGCAAAGGCGCAGGCGGTGTGGGCCGCATTGGGAGCGCAGGTGCGCACCATGAGCGCGCTGGACCACGACAGCGCATTTGCCGCCGTCAGCCACTTGCCGCACATGCTTGCCTTTGCCGCCATGAACGCCCTCAACGCCCAAGACCAAGGCGCGCATTTCCTGTCGCTGGCGGGCCCTGGCTTTCGCGACTTCAGCCGCATTGCCGCGTCCGACCCAGCGGTGTGGCGCGACATCCTGCACGCTAATCGCGACCAGTTGCTGGTGCAATCGGAGCATCTGCGCGAGGCTTTGCAGGCCTTTGAAGCGGCCCTGGCCCAAGGCGACAGCGCAACTTTGCAAGCACTAATCACCGCCGCCAGCCAATCCCGCGCCGCCTGGTCGCTCAAGCGCTAAGACCCTTAACCCATGTTTGCCACCCGTTTTCTCGATCTCCCGCCTCTAGCCGAAGCCGCTGGCAGCGTCACCCTGCCCGGCTCCAAAAGCATTTCCAATCGGGTGCTGTTGTTAGCCGCCTTGTGCGAAGGCGTCACCCACATCCACGACCTGCTCGACTCGGATGACACCCGCGTCATGCTGGCCGCGCTAGAGGCTTTGGGTTGCGCCATGCAGCGCGAGGGCAATAATCTGCGCCTGACCGGTTTGAACGGGCGCTTGCCGCAAACACCCATCGCCTTGTTTTTGGGCAATGCCGGTACCGCCATGCGCCCCTTGACGGCGGCGCTGGCCGTGCTGGGCGGCGACTTCGCGCTCAGCGGCGTGCCGCGCATGCATGAGCGTCCGATTGGCGATTTGGTCGATGCCCTGCGCCAACTGGGCTGCCGCATTGACTACACCGGCCAGCCCGGCTTTCCGCCGCTGCACATCGGCAAACCCGCTTTGCAATTGGACGCAGCTATTCAAGTGCGCGGCGATGTATCCAGCCAATTCCTCACCGCGCTGCTGATGGCGCTGCCGCTGGTGGCCCAAAAAGACATCGTGATCGAAGTGGTGGGCGAACTCATTTCCCGCCCCTATATCGCCATTACCCTGAATCTGCTGGCGCAGTTTGGCGTGCAGGTGCAGCGCGAGGGCTGGCAGCGTTTTGTGATTCCCGCAGTCAGTCGTCTGCGTTCGCCCGGCACGCTGCACGTCGAAGCCGATGCCTCGTCAGCCAGCTATTTTGTGGCGCTGGGCGCGATTGCGCCGGGCAGCGAAGGCATACGCATCCAAGGTCTGGGCCAAAACTCCATCCAAGGCGACATCCGCTTTATCGAAGCCGCGCGGGCAATGGGCGCCATGGTGGACAGCGGCCCCAACCATTTGCATGTGCGACGGGGCGCTTGGCCGCTTCAAGCCATAGACCTGGACTGCAACCACATCCCCGATGCCGCCATGACCCTGGCCGTGATGGCGCTGTACGCACAAGGCACCACGGTGCTGCGCAATATCGCCAGCTGGCGCGTCAAAGAAACCGACCGCATCGCCGCAATGGCGACCGAGCTGCGCAAGCTCGGTGCCAGCGTGCAAGAAACGCCCGACTCAATTTCCGTCACCGCCCCGGCCAGCGCCGCCGATTGGCGCGCCGCCAGCATCCACACCTACGACGACCACCGCATCGCCATGTGCTTTTCGCTGGCCGCTTTCAACCCGGCGCAATTGCCAGTGCGCATACTGAACCCGCAATGCGTGGCCAAAACCTTCCCTGATTATTTCGAAGCCTTGTTTAGCGTTACCGGCGCAGCGGCGGGCCAGATTCCGGTTTTGTGCATCGATGGGCCGACGGCTTCGGGCAAGGGCACGCTGGCTTCGGCGCTGGCTGCCGCGCTGGGCTACCACTTTCTCGATTCGGGCGCGCTCTACCGCATTGCGGCTTATGCCGCCGTGCAAAGCGGCCTTTCATTGGACGCATCACGAGAAGCGGCGATCGCCAAGCTAGCAAGCACGCTGGACATCCGATTTGAAGGCCAGCGCGTCTGGCTGGGCGGTCAAGATGTGAGCGAAGCCATACGCACCGAGCAAGCGGGCATGGACGCCTCTGCAGTGTCCGCCCTGCCGTCCGTGCGTGCCGCGCTGATGGAGGTGCAACAAAGTTTCCGTCGCCTGCCCGGCCTGGTGGCTGACGGGCGGGACATGGGCACGGTGGTGTTTCCGGATGCGCAGCTCAAGGTCTTCCTCACCGCCAGCGCCCAGCGCAGGGGCGAAAGACGTTATAAGCAATTGATTTCTAAGGGAATTTCGGCTACACTCGACACTCTTTGCGCGGACCTGGCCGCGCGTGACTTGCGCGATACCACCCGCGCGGTTGCGCCGCTTCAGCCCGCACAGGATGCGATGCTGCTAGACAACTCCGAATTGACGATTGAAGAATCGATCAACCAGGTTTTGGACTGGTGGCAAAGCAAGCAGCTTTTTGATGCCTCTTAATTAGGCGTTACCAAGCTGGCGAAAAGCGAAAAGTCCAGGGTTTTCCTGGCACGGCCCCCGAGGCTCCCCTCGCGCTGCATGCGCATGGTTTCGGGGTTCTACAACCTAACCCGCGGTTTACGCCGCAAACTACATGTCTGAATCTTTCGCAGCCCTCTTTGAAGAGTCGCAAAAATCGTCTGAAACTCGTATTGGTGAAGTCGTCACCGCCGAAGTCGTTCGTATCGAACACAACTTTGTCGTTGTCAACGCCGGTCTGAAATCAGAAGCCTATGTCCCCCTGTCTGAATTCAAAAGCGACAAGGGCGAACTCGAAGTCCAAGTGGGCGAATTTGTCTCTGTGGCCATCGTCGCCATGGAAAACGGTTACGGCGACACCATCGTCAGCCGCGACACCGCCAAGCGCCTGGCCTCTTGGATGAGCCTTGAAAAATCCCTGGAATCCGGCGAATTCGTCACCGGCACCACCAGTGGCAAAGTCAAAGGCGGCCTGACCGTCTTGGTTAACGGCATCCGCGCTTTCTTGCCCGGCTCGCTGGTTGATACCCGCCCCACCAAGGACTTGTCTCCCTACGAGAACAAGACCATGGAATTCAAGGTTATCAAGCTGGATCGCAAGCGCAACAACGTGGTGCTGAGCCGCCGCGCTGTCGTAGAAGCCTCCATGGGCGCCGAGCGCGCCAACCTGATGTCCACCCTCAAAGAAGGTTCTGTGGTGCAGGGCGTGGTCAAGAACATCACCGAGTACGGTGCTTTTGTGGACCTGGGCGGTATCGACGGCCTGTTGCACATCACTGACATGGCATGGCGCCGCGTCCGTCACCCATCCGAAGTGGTGACAGCCGGTCAGGAAATCACTGCCAAGATCCTGAAGTTCGACACCGAAAAGAACCGCGTGTCT
>CAJBBZ010000094.1 GCA_903951445.1 uncultured beta proteobacterium | reverse complement strand
GCGTGATCTGTATGAAGCGGCCCAAGTCGACGGCGCCAATGCCTGGAAGCGATTTGTCCGGATCACGATCCCCTTGCTGGTACCTGCGATGCTGGTGGCCCTGGTTTTTAGGTACATTTTTGCTTTCCGAATCTTTTCCGAGGTGTGGCTGTTGACGGGTGGTGGCCCAGCACGAACCACCGAGGTCCTGGCGGTTTATTTGTACCGCCAAGCGTTTCGTTATGCCGACTTTGGCGCAGCCGCCGCCACAGGCTGGCTGATGCTGCTGGCCTCATTGCTGATGGGCGCCTGGTACATCCACCTCATGTACAAGAAGATGTTTCGACATGACGCCACCTAAACTCTTGCCGAACCCGCGCCTGCTCAAGAAGTGGGGGATCGGCATGCTTCGTATGCTGGCATTGGCTGCGGTATTGCTGTGGTCTATCTATCCGATCGCGCTGATTGTTTCAATGTCCTTGCGCGCACCGCGCGACATCCTCTCGCACGGTTCTTTGTGGGGCGTCTCGTTCACTTTCCAGAACTACCAGAATCTGTGGAAGCGATGGCCCGATTTCTTCACCAACCTCACTAACAGTCTGTGGGTTGCCTTGTTGGCGACCGCGTTAACTCTGGTGGTTTCGTTCCTGGCGGGCTACGCCTACTCGCGTCGCTCCAGCAAAGCCTTAACGGCAAGCGCGTTCTTCATGATTATGGTGCGCCTGCTGCCGCCCATTGTGCTGACTTTGCCCTTGTTCCCCGCTGTTAACTGGCTACATCTGAACGACACCAAGTTTCTGCTGGTCGTCTTGTACTGCTCTTTTTTTGTTAGCCTGGGCGTCTGGATCATGAAGGCATTTATTGATCAGTTGCCAAGGGAGTTGGAGGAATCCGCCTCCATGGACGGCGCCGGTCTTTGGCAAACCCTCAGGCGGATCATCTTGCCACTGTCGTATGCGGGTTTGATCTCCACCGCTGTGTTCGTCATGGTCTTCGCTTGGAATGACTTCTTGTTCGCCTTTATCTTCACCACGGTGAATGCCAAGACAGCACCGCTGGTGATTTCCGAAATGGTGGGTGCCATTGACGGGGTGGACTGGGGCATCCTGTTTGCTGCCGCTACCCTGCAATTGCTGCCCATATTGGCCTTTGTTTGGATGGTGCAGAAGTACTTAATAGCTGGCCTGACCGCTGGCTCCGTGAAAGGATAATCTCATGCGTTCTGATAGTCACCCTGTTCATGGCGATCCGCGTTTGTCGCGTTTTGACCCGATGGAGCGGGTCATCTACTTCGACGACTTCGATCAGGGCATGAATGGCTGGACTTGTCTTGTAGGCAACTACCAGGACTCCCTCGATACCATGACGACATCCTATGCCCGTCACACCCAGCCGATGCTGAGTCAGATCACCCACTGGGACAGCGGAACCCACGGCTCGTTCGACGGCACCTACGCCTTGAAGATTGCCACACGCCCCGTCGCTGGCGAGCGGAACACGGCCATCAAACGCGTGACATTTCGAAAGGCCTCCCGCATTCGAGTGGAGACGTATTTCGCTTGCAAGCCAGAAGCCAACGAGTTGAAGTTGTCAGACAAAGACGTGCGCACGTTTGGCGTCTTGTTTGACTTGCAGGACCGACAGCAGCGCGTGATGCCCCATCTGCGCTACCTCAACACGCTGAACGGTGAGCGTCGACACCAATGGCAGTTCAAGCAACGCACCACACCATTTAGGGCGATTGGTGGCAGCGATATCGTCACCCACGATCACCTGAGTCCCGAAGACTGGGAGGACGTTCCCGGGGGACACCAAAACCTTTGCTACAACGAGATCCCCACCAAGATCAACTGGCACTACCTGCGCTTTGATTTCGACTTGGTGAACATGTGCTGGCTTGGTTTCCAATGCAATGACCTTGTGATGGACCCATCAGGTTTGGAGTCGATCAAGATGCCCGCTATGGCCAACCTGGATTGCATGCTGAACTTGGCCTTTTTTTGCGAAAGCGACACCGCCAAGCGAACTTTCTTTTATCTGGACAGCGTGCTTTTGTCGGGAGATTTTTAACGTGGCCACTTTACGCAACACCTATACCGCGGTCATTGCCAGAGGCGAACGCTGGACCGGTCAGGTCTATACCGAGCCCTATGAAGCGGCTTGGGCCAGCGAAGCCGTTTTTTTCATTCATCTCATGCCTGATTCGACGCCGCCCTCAGGAACAGCTGTCGCGCGCGTTCAGATCTCACCGGATGGCCTGCATTGGGTGAACGAAGGTACCGAGTTCGAGCTTCCCACGGTGCCAGATGCGGTCACCTTCGGACGGGTCTTGAACTTTGGCGGTTGGCTCCGATTGGCTGTCGCTGTGCCCAATTCCTGCGTGTTCAAGGTGGTCGCCACATTGTCTCTGAAGGCCTAAGTCACCCAGATGAGTCAGGCCCCTGACTACCCCTTAGAGCTACGGCCAGAAGACCTGTCGCCGTACCGCCAGGGCACCTCGGGTGTGGACTACGTCCACTCGTTTCGTGGCCCACGTGCTGGTCCACATGTCATGATTAATGCGCTGACGCACGGCAATGAGCTGTGTGGCATGCATGTCGTCAAACGCCTGCTGGACCTTGATATTCGCCCGATTTGCGGCGAATTGACCCTGTCCTTTGCCAATGTGACCGCCTACGAGTGCTTCAGCCCACAGCGCCTAGACGCAAGGTTTTTAGACAGAGACTTTAATCGGCTGTGGCATGACGACCTGCTGCAAGAGGATGCCCACAGCATTGAGGCACGCCGCGCGCATGCGATGCTTCCCGTTGTTCGTACGGTGGACCGCCTGCTGGACCTCCACTCCACCTGGCACGCACTCAAACCCTTCTTTGTGTTGCCTAAACTTG
>CAJBBZ010000093.1 GCA_903951445.1 uncultured beta proteobacterium | reverse complement strand
CCGGCTGCATTGGCCTAAGAGGAGTTTGGATGAAAATCGTTTGCATCGGTGGCGGCCCGTCGGGCTTGTACTTTGCGTTACTCATGAAAAAGCTGGGCGCCCACCACGACATCACCGTGGTTGAGCGCAACAAGCCCTATGACACTTTTGGCTGGGGCGTGGTGTTTTCGGATCAAACCATGGGCTATATGCAGCAGTGGGACCGCGAATCGGCCGCTGAAATCAAGCAGGCCTTCAACCACTGGGACGACATCGAGCTGCATTTCAAAGGCCGCGTCATCAGCTCCGGCGGCCACGGCTTTGTGGGAATAGGGCGCAAAAAACTGCTCAATATTTTGCAGGTGCGCTGCGAAGCCTTGGGCGTGAAGCTCTTATTCGAGCAAGAGGTGGATTCGGACCTGGACTTTCCCGATGCCGACCTCATCATCGCCAGCGACGGCTTTAACTCCAGGGTGCGTTCGCGCACCCCCGAGATCTACCAACCTGACATCGTGACTCGGCCCAACCGCTACATCTGGCTGGGTACCCGCAAGCTCTACGACGCTTTCACCTTTTTGGTCGAGAAAACCGAACACGGCTGGCTGCAAGCGCACATCTACAAGTTTGTCGAAAACACCTCTACGTTTATCGTCGAGTGCCCGGAAGAAGTCTGGAAGGCGCATGGCCTAGACCAAGCCGACCAGGACCAGTCCATCGCCTTTTGCGAAAAGGTATTTGCCGCCAATTTACAAGGCGAAAAGCTGATGACCAATGCCCGCCATTTGCGCGGCTCGGCCTGGCTTAATTTCCAGCGCATCACCTGCAAAAACTGGTCCCACTTCAACGGCAACAGCCATGTGGTGCTGATGGGCGACGCCGTCCATACTGCCCACTTTGCTATTGGCTCGGGCACCAAGCTAGCCTTGGAAGACGCCATCGAACTGGTGCGCCAGTTCACCCAACATGGCGACACCCCAGACCGCATCCCCGAAGTGCTGGCGCAATACCAAAAGCTGCGGGCGGTCGACGTGATCCGCCTGCAAAACGCGGCTTGGAACGCCATGGAATGGTTCGAAGTCTGCGGCCAGCGCTACTGCGAGCAGCTGGAGCCCGAGCAATTTATGTATTCCATGCTCACGCGCAGCCAGCGCATCAGCCACGAAAACCTGCGCTTGCGCGATGCGGGTTGGCTGGAGGGCTATGAACGCTGGTTTGCCGGGCGCAGCGACATCCATGACGGACGCCCGCCCATGTTCACGCCCTATAGCCTGCGCTCTATCACCCTCAAAAACCGCGTGGTGGTGTCTCCGATGGCGCAATACCAGTGCGTGGATGGACGGGCGGCGGATTACCACTTGGTCCACTTGGGCGCGCGCGCCATGGGTGGCGCGGCCATGGTCATGGCCGAGATGACTTGCACCAGCCCGGATGCGCGCATCACCCCCGGCTGTCCCGGCTTGTGGACCGACCAGCAAATGCAAGACTGGCGCCGCATTGTCGATTGGGTGCATGGCAACACCGACGCCAAAATAGCGCTGCAAGTCGGCCACGCCGGTGCCAAAGCCTCTACCTGCGTGCCCTGGCAGGGCGCGGGCATGGACCAGCCCTTGCCCGAAGGCAATTGGCCGCTGCTAGCCGCTTCTGCAAAGCCCTATCTGGACAAAGGCCCGGTGCCCCGCGCTATGGACCGCGCCGACATGGACCAGGTCAAAGCGGACTTTGTAGCCTCCACGCTGCGCGCTGCGCAAGCGGGCTTTGACTGGTTGGAGTTGCACTGCGCCCACGGGTATTTGCTATCGGGCTTTATCTCGCCCTTGACCAACCTGCGCACCGACGCATACGGCGGCACGCTGGCCAATCGCTTGCGCTACCCGCTGGAAGTCTTTGCCGCAGTACGCGCAGCGTGGCCTGATCATTTACCCATGTCGGTGCGTATTTCGGCGCACGATTGGGTGGAGGGCGGCATCACGCCATCGGACTCGGTGCAGATCGCGCAAGCCTTTAAAGCAGCAGGCGCGGACATGATCGACTGCTCCAGCGGCCAGGTCAGCCCGCACCAAAAACCCACCTATGGCCGCATGTACCAAACGCCGTTTGCTGACCGCATTCGCCAGGAAGCGCGCATTGCCACTATGGCTGTGGGCGCGATCAGCGAAGCCGATCATGTCAACAGCGTGATCGCTGCGGGTCGAGCGGACTTGTGCGCCGTGGCCAGGCCGCATTTGGCCAATCCGGCCTGGACGCTTACCGAGGCCGCACGCATTGGCTACACCGGTGTGGACTGGCCCCAATCGTATGTTTCGGGCAAGCCGCAACTAGAAGCCGGTTTTGCCCGCGAGCGCGCCCTGCAAGCCCAGGCCCAAAGCGCTGCCAGCGAGGAGCGTGCTTCGTGAATGCGCGCCAAAACACGGACATGGAGCAACGCGCGCATGCGGACCACCATGCCTCGCTGCGCCTATGGCTGCGTTTGTTGTCGTGTACCACGCGCATCGAAGACACAATTCGCCAGCGCTTGCGCGAGCAGTTTGGCATCACGCTGCCGCGCTTTGATTTGATGGCCCAGCTGGAGCGCGAGCCCGAGGGCCTGGCCATGGGCGAAGTCTCGCGCCGCATGATGGTGACCGGCGGCAACGTCACCACCATTGTGGACCAATTAGAGCGCGAGCAATTGGTGCAGCGCCTGCCAGTGCCGGGCGACCGTCGTTCCTACCGCCTGAACCTGACCGAGGCCGGGCGCAACACCTTTGCCACCATGGCCCAAGCACACCAAGCCTGGGTGCGCGAACTCTTGTCCCCGTTAAGCGCCAAAGAGCAAAGCCAACTCGCCGCGCTTTTAGGCACCCTCAAAACCGCCAACCCCCGCCCCATGCGCAGCAGCGCCCGCAAGGAGAAACCATGAGCACCAAATACCTTCCCGGTCAGCCCCAGCAATTGCCCGGCCACAATCACGTGTTGCACAACTACCAAGCGCAGCATTTCAAGTTCAGCGTGTCGGACCATGTAGCCACCATCAGTCTCAATAGGCCAGAACGCAAAAACCCGTTGTCCTTTGATTCGTATGCCGAATTGCGTGACCTGTTTCGCGCACTGGTGTATGCGCCCGATGTGCATGCCGTGGTGCTGACCGGCGAAGGCGGTAACTTTTGCTCCGGCGGAGATGTGCATGAAATCATCGGCCCGCTCACCCAACTGGACATGCCCGGCTTGCTCACTTTTACGCGAATGACCGGCGATCTGGTCAAAGCCATGCGCGCCTGCCCGCAACCCATCGTCGCAGCCATCGATGGCATCTGCGCCGGGGCCGGTGCCTTGCTGGCGCTGGCCTCCGACATGCGCTTTGGCACGGCCCGCAGCAAAACCTATTTTTTGTTCAATAAAGTGGGCTTGGCCGGTTGCGACATGGGCGCCTGCGCGCTGCTGCCGCGCATGATCGGCCAGGGCCGCGCCAGCGAATTGCTGTTTACCGGGCGCGGCCTGGGCGGCGAAGAGGCCGAGCGCTGGGGTTTTTACAACCGCGTATGCACGCCCGAAGACTTGCGCGACCAAGCCCAGGCCATGGCCGCGCAACTGGCCAGCGGCCCGACGTTTGCCAACGGCATGACCAAAAAAATGCTGCAACAAGAATGGAATATGGGCGTGGACGAGGCCATCGAGGCCGAAGCCCAGGCCCAGGCCATTTGCATGGCCACCAACGATTTCCACCGCGCCTACCACGCCTTTGTAGCCAAACAAACGCCGGTGTTTGAAGGGGACTGATATGCAAGCCGATCCGCACAGCCATTTGCACTGGCCCTTCTTTGAAGACGGCCATCGCAGTTTCAAAACTACGCTCGACACCTGGTGCGCCGCGCATCTGCAAGACGCCACGCACGATGAATCCCGCGCAGCTGTTGATGCCCGTTGCATCACCTTAGTTGACCGCATGGGGCAGGGCGGCTGGCTGGCACATGCGGTGGCAGGCAAGGCGCAGGGCGGCGCTTCCGAGCAGATCGACACGCGGCGACTCTGCCTGCTGCGCGAAACCTTGGCTTACCACGAAGGCTTGGCCGACTTTGCCTTTGCCATGCAAGGCCTGGGCAGCGGTGCTATCAGCCTGATGGGCACGCCAGCACAACAAGCGAAATACCTGCCAAGCGTGGTGCGTGGGCAATCTCTGGCCGCATTTGCTTTGAGCGAACCCGATGCCGGTTCGGACGTGGCCGCCATGCAGTGCAGCGCGACGGTGGTGCAAGGTGGCTATGAACTGAATGGCCGCAAAACTTGGATTTCCAATGGCGGCATCGCCGGTTTTTATGTGGTGTTTGCCCGTACCGGCGAAGCACCAGGAGCGCGCGGTATTTCGGCTTTTATCGTGGACGCCGACACGCCCGGTTTGGTGATCGAAGAGCGCATTGATGTGATGGCACCGCACCCTTTGGCCACCTTGCGTTTTGATGCCCTGCGCCTGCCCGAAAGCGCGCGTATTGGTAAGGCTGGCGAAGGTTTCAAAGTGGCTATGGCGACGCTAGATGTGTTCCGCACGTCGGTGGCTGCCGCGTCCTTGGGCTTTGCGCGCCGGGCGCTGGACGCGTCCTTGGACTGGGCGCGCCAGCGCAAGATGTTTGGCCAGAGCTTGGCGGATTTCCAGATTACGCAATGCAAGCTGGCCGACATGGCCACCCTGCTGGATGCTGCCACCTTGCTGACCTACCGCGCCGCCTGGCTGCGCGACCAAGGCCAGCGCGTGACGCGCGAAGCGGCCATGGCCAAGATGAACGCCACCGAAAGCGCGCAAACCATCATCGACATGGCGGTGCAAATGCACGGTGGCATGGGCGTGAAAAAAGGCAGCATCGTCGAATCGCTGTACCGGGAAATTCGCGCCTTGCGTATTTACGAAGGCGCTACCGAAGTGCAGCAACTCATTATTGGCCGCGACCTGATCAGGGGGTGATTCGCATGCACGACTGGAATGTTTTAGCGCCCAGCAGCCATAGCGATCACTTCGCCCGCGACCACTTGCCGCCACAAAAGGAATGGCCAGTGTTTCAGGCGGATAGGCCCGAGCTGCAGTACCCCGCCATCCTCAACTGCGGAGCCGAACTGGTGGACCGCCATGTGGCAGAGGGCAGGGGAGAGCGCATTGCGATCCGCGGCATGGCGCCGGGGCCTGCGGGCCCAGTAGAAATCGCCTGGACCTATGCGCAGCTGAGCGACCATTGCCATCGTATCGCGCAGGTGCTAAGCCAAGACATGGGCCTGGTGCCGGGCAACCGGCTTTTGCTGCGCGGCGCGAATACGCCCATGATGGCCGCCTGCTTTTTAGCGGCTTTGCAAGCGGGCTTGGTCGTGGTGCCCACCATGCCCATGCTGCGCGCCACCGAGTTGGCCACCATCATCGCCAAAGCCCAGGTTAGCGCGGCTTTGTGTGATGCGGCGCTGTTAGAAGAATTGCAGTTTTGCCAAACGCCGGGCCATGCGCAATACCAGCCGCTATTGCAGCAAGTGCTGGCGTTTCGCAGCGACGCGTCCGACGGCCTGGAAGCGCGCATGCAAGCGCATAGCGCTGATTGGACGCCACACCCCACCAGCCGTGACGATGTGTGCCTGATCGCCTTTACCAGCGGCACCACCGGCAAGCCCAAAGGCACCATGCATTTCCATCGCGACGTGCTGGCCATGTGCGATTTGTTTCCGCGCCATGTGCTGCACATGGATGCGGACGATGTGGTCTGCGGCACGCCGCCCGTGGCCTTTACCTTTGGTCTGGGCGGCCTGCTGGCTTTTCCCTTGCGCTTTGGCGCCAGCACCGTGCTGCTGGAGCGGCATACGCCCGAATCCTTGTTGCACACCATCGCCAAATACCGCGCCACGCAGTGCTATACCGCGCCCACCATGTACCGGCAAATGGCGGCGCTGGCCTTGGAGCACGACCTATCAAGCCTCAAGCATCCGGTCAGCGCGGGCGAGGCCTTGCCCGATGCCACCCGCCAGGCCTGGAAGCAAGCTACCGGCATGCAAATTACCGACGGCATTGGCGGCACCGAAGTGATTCATATCTACATCGCCAGTGCAGGCGCAGAGGTGCGCGATGGCAGCATCGGCAAGGTGGTGCCCGGCTATGAAGCGCGTGTAGTGGATGCGCACATGCAGCCAGTACCGCCGGGCACGCCGGGTCGGCTGGCAGTGCGCGGTGCGACGGGCTGCCGCTATCTGGACGACCCGCGCCAGCGCGACTATGTGGTGGCGGGTTGGAACCTGCCTGGTGATACTTTTGTGATGGATGCCGATGGCTATTTCAGCTACTGCGCGCGCAACGACGACATGATTATTTCGGCAGGTTACAACATCGCCGGACCCGAGGTAGAAAGCGCCTTGTTGCTGCATGCGGCGGTGCTCGAATGCGCCGTAGTCGGTTTGCCCGACGCTGAGCGCGGCCAAATTGTGCAGGCCTTTGTGGTGCTTAAGCCGGGGCATAGTGCCGATGCGGAAATGGCCGTCGCATTGCAAGAACATGTAAAGCAAAGCATCGCGCCCTTTAAATACCCGCGCAAGCTGAAATTTGTTGCAAGCCTTCCGCGCACCGAAACCGGCAAATTGCAGCGCTTTAAGCTGCGCCAACTCCAAAGCTAGGACACCCCATGTTTCAAACCTTGCAACCGCCCGGCTGGCTTCCGGCCAAAGGCTATTCCAACGGGATCGTGGCTAGTGGCCGCACGGTATTTCTGGCCGGCATGATCGGCTGGAACGGCCAGTGCCAGTTCGAAAGCGACGACTTTGTGGCCCAGTGCCGCCAGGCCTTGCAAAACATCGTCGACACCCTGGCCTGCGCCCAAGCCGGGCCGCAGCATGTGGTGCGCATGACTTGGTATGTCACCGACAAGCAAGAATACCTGCGCCGTGCTCGCGAGCTAGGCCGGGTGTACCAGGAAGTGATGGGTCGCCATTACCCGGTGATGACCTTGGTGCAAGTCGTGGCCCTGCTGGAAGACCGCGCGCAAGTAGAAATTGAAGCGACAGCGGTGCTGCCGGACTGAGCGGCTGGGACCTGTGCAGGGTGGTGGGCGGCGGCTTTAGCCTTGAGGCATCCTCTGCGCTTTGGCTAATGGGATAAGCGACGAATTCCCGATTCCGCCATTACGAGCGCAGCGAAGTGATCCAGTTTTTCTTGTCATACTTGTGGATCGCCACGTCGCTGCGCGCCTCACGATGACGCAAAGCTGTGGATGTTTCCTTGCCCCACTTTGGGCTCATCAGCCACTTTTAAAAAAGGTTTTTGCGCTATGTCCGACGCCACCACGCGCGCCTCATTCCGTTTTTTTCACCGTCTGCGCGTGCGCTGGGCGGAGGTGGATTTGCAAAAAATCGTTTTCAACCCGCATTACCTGATGTACGTGGACACCGCACTGGCCGACTACTGGCGGGCGCTGGCCCTACCTTATGAACAAAGCTTGCGCGCCATGGGTGGCGATTTGTTTGTACGTAAATCAACCCTGGAATTTCATGCCTCTGCGGTTTATGACGATGTGCTGGACGTGGGCTTGCGCTGCGCGCGCATCGGCAATAGTTCGCTGCAGTTGGTGAGCGGCATTTTCCGGGGCGAGGAATTGCTGGTAGGCGCTGAATTGGTCTATGTGTTTGCCGACCCGGTGGCCAAAGTGTCATTGCCGGTGCCCCAGGTCTTGCGCGATTTACTGACGAACTTTGAACAAGGGCAATCTCCGGTGCGGGCGGTGCTTGGCGATTGGCAAAGTCTGCACGAGGCGGTAAGCAGCCTGCGCCCCGCAGAGCCGCAAGATGAGGCCGCGCAGCACTGCGTGCTTTATAACGCGATGAACCAAGCGATAGCTTGCGGGCGCATTGCGCCGGGCGCACATGCGCAGGTCGATGGATTGTTTGTGAGCCCCCTGCTGCGCGGCGCCGGTTGGTCGCGCGTGGTGCGCCCGCATTTAACCGCGACGCATGCCTGATTGAACCGACAAGGCCTAAATATCTTCCAGTAGCGCGTAGGGCAGCGGCAGGATTTCCAAGGCCGGGCCGTCAGCTTTGCCGGCGTGCAAGCCGCCACTGTCTGCCGCCTGGGTTTGTAGGCTGGCGATGCACAGCCAGCGGCCATCGGGCGCGCAGGCGACTTGCACTACGATGCCGCAGGCCTGTTCGGCATCTATTGCCGAAAATACATCCTGTCCGGTTTCCAAAACAGGGCTTATGCCCTGTGGCCACGCGTCCACCGAGCGCAAAATGTAAGCGCGCCGTTTGAGCGTGCCGCGAAACTGGCTGCGCGCCACGACTTCCTGGCCGGGGTAGCAGCCTTTTTTAAAGTTCACGCCGCCCACGGATTCGTAATTCAGCATTTGCGGCACGAAGGCTTCGAATACCGGCGCGCTGATCGTGGCAATGCCCGACAGCACTTCGCCCAAAGCCCAGTCCGCCGCGCTGCAAAGTGGCGCATGTGTTGGCGTGCTGTTGGCGGCACCTATCCAGAGTTGGCGGCGGGTTTGCTGCGCCGGGTACAGGCCAACAACATGCGCGCCATCCATTTGCGCGGCAGTCCAAGGGGCGTTGTCCGGCAAGGCAATGCAGGCTGAGCCCATCAAGCCCCAAAGCGCGTATTGCGCGCTGGCGTCGTGCAGCTTGACTTTGGCGCGCAGCACAAACATGGACAGGCGCTTGAGCGTGGCGGTCAGCAGGTCGCGGCTGCAAACCAGCAGCAATTGTTCGCTCTGGCCGTGCAGGCCGATAAAGCTGGCCTGCATGCGGCCCTTGGCGCTGCAAAAGGCCGCCAGGCGGGCGTGCTGCGCGTCCAGCAATAGAAAGTCGTTGGTCAGTTGGTTGTGGATGAAGCTGGCAGCGTCCGGGCCATTCAGGGCGATGATGCCCAGGTGGTCTAAAGGCGCGGCGCCCGAGGCTAGGGTGTAGTCGGCGGCGGGCTGGCTAGTCAACAAGTTAGGGGCGTGGGCAGAGGCGGGTGGGGCGGTCAACATGGGCGCAATTATGCGTGCCACCCCCAAACCCGCGTGCTGTGCCGGGCTAAGGCACCTTGCAGCTGGCGCAATCCCTCCTGATCCACGCAAAACAAGACGGCCAGGCCTAGTCCATAGGCGAGGGCTGAGCGATGGGCAAGGCGGCACCTTGGACCTGGCCGCAGGGCCAGGCCCTAGTCCACAATCAAGCTACAGCGCGCCTTGATCTTGAGAAAGTCTGCGCGCTCATTGCAGAGTTTGACTGCCAGCCGCGCGCCCTGGGCCGATGAGCGCACGTAAATAGAGCAACTCAAGGCCATTTTTAAACCATCGGTGCGGCTGTCAAAACCGGCGGCGCAGTGGCCGTACTTACCCAAATTGGGCTGCTCGCGGGCATACAGCTCTTGCAAAGACCCAGGCAGTTGCGAGGGGGATGTGGTGGGAAATTCCTCAGCGTTTGCAATCACCGGTAGCGCCGCGAAGACCAGACATGCGCTTGCAATAAAGCCTGTGGGATGACGCAGGCCTTGCCAAAGCAGACCGAAAAGGGGAGTAGGTCGCATAAAGTGCGTAAAGTGCATAAGGGCTATCCAAGTGGATTAAGGCCCCAGACCGATAGGCGCCGGAGCGTGCATAGTAATGCGGGTGAACAAACGGTCGTACAAAGGCTCGCGCGGGTATTTACCGGTGAGCGGGTTGCCTTGCACCGAAAACGCATTGTTGAGTGACTTCCAATCACCATCGTCCAGCACCTGCAAGGCCTGGGCCAGCACCACGGTTTCTTCCAGCTGCATGTGCTGCAGGTAAAAATCTACATAGGCTTTGAGAGCCAATTCAAAGCGCTCCCGCCGCGAATCGCCGAGCAACTCCCACGCCAAAAGCAAGTGCTGCATCTCGCGCACTTTGGACTCGGCCACCGCGTGCTCGTGGTTGAGCTGGCCCACCACTTCGCGCGCTGCCATAGAGCGCGCGGCCACTGTGGGGAACAGCAATTCACTTTCCTTGGTGTGGTGCAAGCGCTCGGGAAACTCGTCCATATAAAACAACATGGCGCGCATCACGTCAAAGAAGCGCTCGGGCTGGTCTTGTGGGCCGCGCTGTACCATCATCAGGCTCGAGCGCAACATGGCCGCTAGCGAGGCATGCTCTTCGTGGATGATGCGGATGCTTGAATGCGTGGGTTTGGCTTGGGTTTCGGACATGCGCCGCACTGTCGCATGGCTGGCGCACATTGGGCTTGACCTAGGTCAAAAAGCGTCTTTCAGCCGCAACTGCCCAGCCAGCCGCAGGCGCCGCAGTGTTCGCAACCGTCTTTTTTGATGACCGCACGGGCTCCGCATTCCGGGCATTTTTTACCGCCCAAAGTGTGTGGACTGAGGCCAACATCCACTTGGTCTGCGCTCTTGTCCTGCGTCTGGCCGCTTAAGCGCATGGCAATAATGTTTTCGATAGCAAAAGCGATGGCCGCCACTTCCGAGTCGTGCCACAGCGGCACTTGCGCACCGTCATCGCGCGCAAAACTGCCTAGGCGCACCGGCCCCCGGTCCCAGGCCACCTTGCGCATATCGCCCAAGGCGCGCTGCAAAAACCCGCCGCGTGCCGCCAGCGACAAAAGGCGCATGCTCGATGTCATCCACTGTTGCGATTCACCGCTTTGGCCCACAGGCATAAAAAACTCTATGGCCCGGTCCACCGTGCCCTGGGGCCCGCTGACGGGCAAAAACGAGACCACCAGGTACAAGGTCTTGTGGCCCTCTTGCGTCCAGTATTCGATTTTTTCTGCGACCGCAGACAGCGCGCCTTTGGGACGGCTCTCGATGACGCTGCGCATCGGGTCGGCATGGCTGTCTGGCGCTGCGTTAGCGGTGGGTGGCGCGCTTTGTGGCACGTCCAGCACCGAGCCCAAAATCGCGTTCGGGCGATAGGTGGCCAAGCCTTTGAGGCCCGCTCGCCAGGCTTGCAGGTACAAATCGCGAAACTGCGCAAACGGGTAGTCCACCGGCACGTTCACGGTTTTGGAAATGGCGGTGTCGATATAGGGCTGCACCGCCTGCATCATGGCAATATGGTCTTGGGCGGCCATCTCCTGCGCAGACACAAAATACTCCGGTAGATTTGCAACATCACCGCCCAGATGGCCGTAGAGCCGCCAAGCGTGGTCTTGCACCGCATAGTCCTGGGTGCTGCCATCGGGCAGGCGTTTTTTGCGCCGGTACACCCAGGAGAACGAGGGCTCTATGCCGTTGGAAGCATTGTCCGCAAAGGCCAAGCTAACGGTACCGGTTGGTGCAATCGAGAGCAAGTGGCTATTGCGCACACCATGCGTGCAAATCGCTTCTTGCAAATGCACCGGCAGTCGGCTGGCGAAGTTGCCTTCTTGAAAATACTGGCTGGCATCAAACAGTTCAAAAGGCCCGCGCTCGGCAGCCAGGGCGATGGATGCAGCATACGCGGCATCGCGCATTTGGCGCGCAATCTCGGCGGCCATGGCGCGACCGGCATCGCTGTCGTAACGCAGACAGAGCATGGCCAACGCGTTGCCCAAGCCGGTAAAGCCTACGCCAATACGGCGCTTGGCCATGGCCTCAGCTTGCTGCTGGGGCAGGGGCCAGAAGGTGAGGTCCAACACATTGTCCAAGGCCCGCACTTGCAGCGCTACCGCTTGCGTAAAAGCCTCAAAATCAAAAGCGGGGGTGCCCGAAAAGCCAAAAGGATGGCGCACAAAACGCGGCAAAATTACCGGCCCCAAATCGCAGCAACCATAGGGCGGCAAGGGTTGCTCACCGCAAGGGTTGGTGGCGCAAATCGTCTCCATAGCGCGCAAATTGTTGTCGCGTGCAATCGTGTCCAAAAACAAGATGCCGGGTTCGGCATAGTCGTAGGCCGAATGCATCACGCTGTCCCACAATTGCTGCGCCGCCAGCGTGGCATACACCCACAAACCATCGTCACGCTGGTATGCGCCCTGAGCCAAAAGTTCGTTACCTGGCTTGGCGGCGTGCACCAATTCCCAAGGCTGTTGCGATTGCAAGGCGGCGATGAATGCATCGCTCACCGCCACCGAGACATTGAAATTGTTCCAGCGTCCGGGCGTGCGCTTGGCGGTGATGAATTCCAGCACGTCCGGATGGTCTATGCGCAGCACCGCCATTTGCGCACCACGCCGCGCACCGGCACTCTCCACCGTGGCGCAGGACTGGTCAAACACATTGATGTAACTGCATGGCCCGGAGGCTAGCGAGCCTGTGCCTTTGACATTGGCGCCGCGCGGGCGGATGCGCGAAAAATCATAGCCAACGCCGCCGCCGCGCCGCATGGTTTCAGCCGATTCGCGCAAGGCTTCGTAAATACCGGGGTAGCCTTGGTCGTCCATGCCTTGGATGCAATCGCCCACGGGCTGCACAAAGCAGTTAATCAAAGTCGCCTCCAGCCCCGCACCGGCCGAGCTCATGATGCGACCGGCACCGATGGCGCCGTCCATGAGGTTGGCTAAAAACAGGGCCGTGTAGCGCTCCTGCTCGCCCGGCGCTTCTACCGAGGCCAAGGCGCGGGCTACGCGCAGATAGACGTCTTGCGCCGATGTTTCACCGGCTTTGAGGTATTTTTCCTGCAAGACATCGATGCTGATGCTTTGGGCCGGCAAGGCGCCGGGCGCAGCATCCAGGCTGAAGGCGCTCATACCAACTCCCTAGTAAATGGCTGCGGCTCGATGGCGCCTAGCAGCCATTGCATTAACTCCGCCACCGAGCGGATTTGCTTGCCAAAGGGCAAGGCCCCGGCACCGCGAAAAAACAAGCCTTTTTGTGTATCGCCTTCAAAGGCATGGCCTAGTTGTTGGTCGATGCAAAACTGGCCGATGCTGGCATCCCCATCGCGCAGGCCGCAATGGGCCAAGCAGTCAAAAGACATATTGCATTTCTTTTTTTGGTGCGCCGCCGCTTGCAGCTTGGGCACGATGCGCAGGTATTTATTCAGCCACGGCGTGCGCACCGCGCGCGCGGGCAGGCCCGAGACGCTCATGAACTCCACAATATCTTTGGGCTGGGCATTGGCCAGCACGCGCTTAAAACCATCGGCAGCATCGCATTCGCGCGTGACCGCAAACGCGGTGCCCAGTTGCACAGCGGATGCGCCCAAGCCTTGCAGGCGCAAGATGTCTTCGCGGGTGGAAATACCGCCGGCAGCAATGAGCGGGATTTTTCCCTCCAGGCCTGCGCTTTTGAAATACTCCAGCACCTGCGGAATCGCCACATCAAAATCAAAGCGCTTATCCTGCAAATCCGCCACCTTGGCCGCGCCCAAATGGCCGCCCGCTAAGCGCGGGTGTTCCATCACCACGGCATCAGGCAATCGACCACGCTTTTCCCATTTGCGCACCACCAGTTGCACGCCGCGCGCATCCGACAAAATTGGGATCAAGGCGGTGCCCGGAAAGTCGCGCGCCATATCGGGCAAGTCCAGTGGTAGACCGGCGCCCACCACAAGCGCGTCGGCGCCGCTTTCTAAGGCTTGTTGTACCAGGCCGCTGTATTGGCTCAGCGCCTTCATGATGTTGACGGCAATAGCGCCGCGCCCGCCCGCAATGTGCTTGGCGCGGCGGATTTCCCGGTCCAGCCCGCGCAGATTGGCCGCTTCTATGGTTTGCCGCGCATCGGGCTCTTTGTCCAGGTGGCCGGTCTGCGCCATCAGATCCGGGTGCAAACGGCGCAAGTCCACTGAGGACACCGTACCCAGCGCCCCCGTCGCTGCCACCGCACCGGCCAGGCCACCGGCTGAAATGCCCACCCCCATACCGCCTTGCACTATGGGTAAGAGAGGACGCCCGGCCAATTGCCAGTTCGTCAAACCCGACTGCTTGCCCATGGCGGCCAATTCAGCCGCCGCCACATCCCCGCGTACACCACTGTCCATCATGTCTTTTTCCCACAGGACGAAAGCCCTTGGTCTGCAAGGCTAGTCCATTCTGGGCGCAAAACCGAGCCTGAGCGCCCTTGTTTGCGTGATATGCGCAGGGCGCTTGATCCTGGTCAAGTTTTGAGGTCGCAGGCCATCCTTTATCATCGACTGATTCACCGTTTGAGGGCTTTTGCAGCGTGCGTTCTTCCTTGTCTAGTGGCTTTGGCGCCCTGTTGCTGATGGTTGTGCTGGCCTGCGGCACTGGGGCCTGGTGGCTTTGGGTGCCCAGCACCCTGACGCAGCCGGTGGCCGAGGTCTCGATCGAGGTTGGCACCAGCCCCAAAGAAGTGGCCGCCGCCGTGGCGCGCAGCGGCGTACCGGTCAATGCCACCTTGCTTTACCTGTGGTTCCGGCTATCGGGCCAGTCGCGCCAAATACGCGCGGGCAGCTATGAATGGAGCGGGCAGGTCAGCCCCTGGCAGATTTTGCAAAAGCTGGTGCGTGGCGATGAGTCTTCGGGCAGCGTGACCCTGGTAGAAGGCTGGAATATCCGCCAAGTGCGCGAGGCCTTGTACAAAGCGGACAAGCTCAAGCCCGACACCGCCCAACTGAGCGACGCCCAACTCATGCAAGCCCTGGAGCGCCCCGGCGTGCATCCTGAAGGGCGGTTTTTTCCGGATACCTATACCTATTCCAAAGGCGCGAGTGACACGGCAGTTTTGCGCCGCGCCCTGCGGGCCATGGACAGCCACCTGGCAGCAGCATGGGCACAGCGCAACCCAAAAATCCCCCTGCAAACGCCCGAGCAGGCTTTGATACTGGCCAGCATTGTTGAAAAAGAAACTGGGCAATTAAACGACCAGCCCGAGATTTCGGCGGTATTTCACAATCGCTTGATTTTGGGCATGCGCCTGCAAACCGACCCGACGGTGATATACGGCATGGGTGCTCGCTATGACGGCAATATCCGTAAATCTGATTTAACAACGGATACACCCTACAACACCTACACCCGCGACGGCTTGCCGCCGACGCCAATAGCGATGCCGGGCAAAGCGGCGCTGCATGCGGCGCTGCATCCTGCGCCCTCCAAGGCACTGTATTTTGTGGCGCGTGGCGATGGCAGCAGCGAATTTAGCGCCACGCTAGAAGCGCACAATCGCGCGGTTAACAAATACCAACGGTAGCCCTAAAGCTACCGCCGCCCATAGAACAATGCCACACACCGAAGGACTTTTTATCAGCTTTGAAGGCATAGACGGTGCCGGCAAGTCCACGCACATAGAGGCCGTAGCCCAAGCCTTGGAAGCCCAGGGCCGCAGCGTAACCCGTAGCCGCGAACCCGGTGGTACGCCGCTGGCCGAAACCTTGCGGCAATTGGTGCTCAATGACGCTATGGACGCCTTAACCGAATCCTTGCTGGTGTTTGCCGCTAGGCGCGACCATATTCAGCGCGTGATCGCGCCAGCCTTGGCGCAGGATAGGGTGGTCTTGTGCGATAGGTTTACCGATGCGACGTTTGCCTACCAAGGAGCGGGGCGGGGGTTTGACCTGGGCGTGTTGCAAACGCTGGAGCAGTGGGTGCAAAGCAGCGGCGATGCCTCCCAAGGTGTCTTGCAGCCGCACCTCACTATTTGGTTTGACCTACCGCCCTCGGTGGCGGCCGCACGCCTGGCTAGGGCACGCGTACCGGATAAATTCGAATCCCAACCCTTGGCATTTTTTGAGGCGGTCGCAGGTGGCTATGCTGCGCGCTGCGAACAAGACCCAGAGCGCTTTGCGCGCATCAACGCCGACCAAAGCCCAGAGGCGGTGCGCAAAGATGTGATGGCGGCTTTGGCCGCCAAGGGTTTTTTAAGCGGAGCGCCCGGCGCATGAACGCAGACACACCCGCCTGGATCGCAGACCAAACCCGCAACTTGCTGGCGCAGCGCGGCCACGCCTGGCTGCTGTCAGGGCCTGCAGGCTTGGGGCAATATGCATTGGCATTGGGCTTGGTTAAAGCTTGGTTGTGCGAAACACCAGATTCCGGCGGGGCTTGCGGCCAGTGCGGTAGTTGCCACGCCATCGAGGTGCGCACCCATGCCGACCTGTGCGTCTTGATGCCCGAGACCTGGATGTTAGAACTGGGTTGGCCGCTGTCCGAAAAAGCGCAATCCGACTTGGACGACAAAAAGCGCAAACCCAGCAAAGAAATTCGTATTGAAGCCATGCGCGACGCGGTCGATTTTTCGCAGCGCACCAGCGCGCGTGGGCGTGGCAAAGCGGTGCTGGTTTATCCCGCGGAAGACATGAATGCCTTCACCGCCAATGCCTT
>CAJBBZ010000092.1 GCA_903951445.1 uncultured beta proteobacterium | reverse complement strand
GACGTACGGGGCAGAAGCTTCGCGCCTGCTGGCAAGACACCGGTGGCCAAGACCATCGGCTCCACCCGCCACAAGCTCTCCATGATCGCGACCGTGACCAACCAGGGCAAGACGCGCTGGATGATCATTGACGACGCCTTTGATGCGGACAAGCTCATCGAATTCCTGGCGGCCTTGATCAAAGACGCAGGCAAGAAAGTGTTCCTGATTCTGGACAACTTGCGCGTGCATCACAGCAAAGTCGTCAAGGCCTGGGTGTCTGAGCGGCAAGCACAAATTGAACTGTTCTATCTGCCCAGTTACAGCCCGGAGCTCAACCCCGAAGAGCGGCTCAACGCGGACTTGAAACAGGAAATGGGTAAGAGAGTGCCTGTGCGGACCAAGGCCAGGCTACGCGAGGCCGCCAACGAGCACATGGCGATGCTCGACAGCACGCCTGAGCGGGTCATGGCCTACTTCCAGGACCAGCGAGTCCGCTATGCCGCTTGAGACTTCATCGGGCCGGAGCAATAGCAACTTGTGGGCATGCCATTCAAAGGGGTAAAGGTTGCCCCGACTACAATGGAGGACATGCGTGGTTGGTTGATTATTTTTCTATTGGTTATGACTCCGTTGCAGTTCTCGTGGGCTGCAATCGGCGTCTATTGCCAACACGAAAAAGGCATAGCTACGCAACATCTGGGGCACCATGGTCACCAGCACCAATTGCTGTCAAACGATCAACCAACGGCGGAACAACTAAAGTCCGGCAGTTTTGATGCTGACTGCGGCACCTGCCATATAGGTTGTTCATCGGCGATTGCACCTGCAGCAGAAACCCTAGTTTTGTCCACCAATCAGGTGAACGAGGCGCATACGCAGCGAATGCCAGTATCCCCGCCGTTCAAAGTCCCAGACCGCCCACAGTGGTTTGTTAAGGCCTGACCGAAGGTTTACTTCGTTTTATAGGTATTGAGTCGCTTTAACGCGCCTTTTTGCCAAAAGTACGAAGCGCATTCAGTACCTTGATGCAGTGCGACCCGCACTGTCGGTCACATTTGCCCAGCTGCATGCAATCAATTTGATTTATAGACCAGCTATCGACGCTGGCGGAACCAATATTTCTGGAGTACTTACCAATGCCAATGATGGGACTTACCCAACACCCACGTTTGGTCTGGCTAATGGTTGTTGCACTATTAGTGGGTGCCGATCAATTCACAAAAGCGTATTTTTCCAGCCTGATTCCATTGGGCGGTGCACTGGAGGTAACCACTTGGTTCAACCTGGTGCACATCCTCAATACCGGTGCAGCCTTTTCTTTGTTGGCAGACGCTGGTGGATGGCAGCGGTATTTTTTTATCACGCTCGCAGCAGTGGTCGTTGTGGTCATTTCTTTTGCTTGCCTCATGCGAAAAGCAGAGCACTTTGAACGGTACGTCGGAGCGGCTGTTGTGGCAGGTGGTGGTGGCAATTTGATAGATCGAATTCAAACGGGTGCGGTCGTAGATTTTTTAGATATTCACTGGAAGGCGTTTCATTGGCCCGCCTTCAACTTGGCGGACATCTATGTCGTCGTAGCGGCACTGGCTTATACCGTCTTGAGTCTGCGAGCCCCTCGTGCTGTTGAAACGGCGGGACCCAAACTATGAAAACAAGTTGGAATTTGCTGCTGCTGGCCTGGCTGGTCGCCACGCTGGCGACCCTCGGCGCATTGTTCATAGGCGAGGTTATGCTGATCCCGCCTTGTAACTTGTGCTGGTACCAGCGGATATTCATGTTCCCCATGGCCATCATTCTCGGACTTGCGTGTTTCGACAATGATCGGCGCGGTGCAATCTACGCCATGCCTTTTGCTGTGGCTGGCAGTGCTTTGGCGATG
>CAJBBZ010000091.1 GCA_903951445.1 uncultured beta proteobacterium | reverse complement strand
CCAGGTGCTGCGGGCAGCCGGGTCGCGGTCCAAAATGCATTGGATGTCAGAGCGGATTCGGGAAAACATGGCGACTAGTCTAGCTTCTGGCCCGGTGATGCGCTGGCGGAGGCGTCAATGTCCTGCGCCTTGGCCTGGCCCTCAGCCTGGCCCTTCGCATTTACCTCGGCCCGAGCACTAGCCTCTACCTCAAGCTGAAACGCTGTGTTCACGCGCACCGATTGCTGCATCACGGCTTTGGCAATTCCGCGCAAGATATGAATCTCTTCTTGCGTGACGCTGGCGCGATTGAACAACTGGTTCAGGCGCGGCATCAGCTTCTTGGGCGCTAGCGGGTCCAGAAAACCCAGCGCCTCCAAAGATTCTTGCAAATGCGCCAGCATGCCAGCCACCTGGGCCGCATCGGCTGCCGCGCTGTGTGGCGTACTGCCGGGCAGTGGAAAGCTGCCCAAGGCCAGCCGCCATTCATAGGCGATAACCTGCAAAGCCGCGCCGATATTGAGCGAACCAAATTGCGGATTGGCCGGGATGCTCAGGCACACATGGCAGCGGTACACGTCTTCGTTGCGCATGCCAAAGCGCTCGGAACCGAAGAGGAAGGCGACGCCTTCAGGGAAACGTTCCACTGAGGCGGGCGAGGCATCAGGCTGCTTTGGCAGGCGCTGCGCGGGATAGGGAACTGCTGCCTCGGAAGATTGAACAGGCTGCGCAATAAGCCCCTGCGTAGCGCCCAAACCGCCATCCAACCACCGGCTGAAATGCTCGCGCGGCGTGCGCGTGGGCGGCCCGAAGTCGCGCGGTGTCATGGCGGTGGCGCACAAATGGTCCATGCCATCGAGGGCTTCATCCAGGGTATCAACGATGCGCGCATTAGCCAGCACATCGAGCGCGCCGCTGGCTCTTTGAATGGTTTCCTCGCGGCGCAGCACGTTGGGCCAGCGCGGGGCGACCAACACCAGATCGTCAAAACCCATGGTTTTCATGGCCCGCGCGGCGGCGCCTACATTGCCGGCATGGCTGGTCTGGATGAGTACAAAACGGGTGCGAACGGTCACAAGAGGCGCCAACGGTAAAATCACCACATTGTCGCCGCCCCGGCGCCAGCTGCCGTCCGCATTGTTCGGGCGGGCCACCCCTGTTCTTCCCTCCACAATCCGATGTCACTTAATCTGCACCCCATGATGAATGTGGCCGTCAAGGCCGCCCGCGCTGCCGGGTCTATCATCAACCGCGCCGCCCTCGACATCGAGTCCGTGCGGGTGTCCCAAAAATTGGCCAATGACTTCGTCACCGAAGTGGACCATGCCGCAGAACAAGCGATCATCGAAACCCTGCTTACCGCCTACCCAGGCCACGGCATACGCGCCGAAGAATCAGGCTCCACCCACGGCGCCAAAGACTCCGAATTCGTCTGGATCATCGACCCACTAGACGGCACCACCAACTTCATCCACGGTCTGCCCATGTACTGCGTCAGCATTGCGCTATCGGTACGCGGCAAGATCGAACAAGCCGTGGTCTATGACCCGACGCGTAACGATTTGTTTACCGCCACCAAAGGACGCGGCGCATTTCTCAACGACCGGCGCCTACGCGTATCCAAACGCACCGAACTGACCGGCTGCCTGATTTCCACCGGCTTTCCCTTCCGCCCAGGCAGCGATTTTGAAGGCTACCTGGCGATGCTGAGCGAAGTGATGCAGCGCACCGCCGGCATACGCCGCCCCGGTGCCGCCGCGCTGGACCTGGCCTATGTAGCCGCCGGATATTGCGACGGATTTTTTGAACGCGGCCTGCAACCCTGGGACATGGCGGCAGGCTCGCTGCTGGTAACCGAAGCCGGTGGTTTGGTAGGCAACTTCACCGGCGAGCCCGATTTTCTGGAACACCAAGAATGCCTGGCCGGCGCGCCACGCATTTATGGGCAACTGGTGAGCATTTTGGGAAAGTACAGCAAGTTTGCCGGCGCTGAAGATAAAGCGGTAGCGCGCGAAGTGGCTACGACTTTGTCCAAGCCTGCAAAGCGGCACGGCTAAAAAGCGTTTATCCGGCCTGCAAAGGCTGCTGATAAATGCGGATGCGGGCGGCGATTTTGTCCAAGCCTGTGCGCGCGGCAACACGCATGTCGTACTCGGTCTGCAAATTCAACCAAAAGCGCGGCTCCATGCTGAAGAACAAGCCCAGTCGCAAGGCCGTATCGGCGGTGATGGGGCGCTGACCATTCACCACCTCGCTAATGCGGCTAGGCGATACATCGATGTCCGCTGCCAGCTGACGGGCCGAGATGCCCATAGGTTTCATGAAGTCTTCCAGCAATATTTCGCCAGGGTGTATTTCGTCTAATCGTTCTGCCATAGTTACCTCTTAGTGGTAGTCCACAATTTCGACTTGGTATGCGCCGTCTTCGCGCCACAAAAGGCATATGCGCCACTGCGCGTTTATTTAATGCTGATTTGCCCGCACCATGCAATGGTGGACTTCACTCGTCAAGGTAAAAGCGCCTTAGATCTAGCTGAATCAGTTAAAAATCCAATGTGACCTGGGGGAAAAGAGCCTGATCAAATTCAGCAGGCAGGTAGTGCAACCGCAAACTTTTTTCTAAAGCTGTAAATTCTTAGCGTTTAACATACGGGATTTCCGTATAATCCAGCGCATGCTTACCGTGGTCGAAACACCCACTTTTCAAAAGCAAGCGGCCCTGATTTGGAGCGAGTCGGAGCGCATTGCTTTTATTGACTGGATTGCCCAAAACGCCTTGGCTGGAGATGTAATTCCAGGCGCAGAAGGTGCCCGTAAAGTGCGTTGGTCGGTGGCTGGTCGCGGTAAACGAGGCGGTGTTCGTGTGGTGTATTTCAACTTAAGTGAACAGGGCATCGTGCTGTTAGTGACGACGTATGCCAAGGCTTATCAGTCCAATATTGCCAATAAAGCCATCAAGAAAGCAGTTTGATATGAAAAAAATGAACGTCGAAAAGATTGCTAAGGCCATCGAGTTGGATGCAGGCATGTCCTTGCCCGATTTGCGCCAAGCACTGAAGGAAGCGAAGGCGGGCGTCGGCAGGGTGACCACAGCTGAACAAATTTTGGTACGCCAAGCACGCGCCAAAGCGGGTTTGTCCCAGCAAGCTTTCGCAGATCGCATTGCTACACCGGTTGCCACGCTGCGAGACTGGGAGCAAGGTCGTTTCACCCCTCCCGGCGGCGTGCTTTGCTTATTGCGCTTGATTAGCAAACATCCTGAATTGACGCAGGAACTTGATGCGGCTTAAGGACGTTGCAAGCTGCGGCAATGTACCAAACTGCTTCAAGTAAACAGCGCATAAAAGCAGCGCCTTTAAAGGCCCTAATTTACGCCGCCAATCCCTGCTTAAAACCCGCCATCACTTCAGCCACCGCCTCGCTACTCAAGCGATTGCCATATTGGCCGACCACCCGCGCCGCAGCGCGGTTGCCCAGGGCGGCGGCCTGGACGTGGCTATAGCCTTGAGTGACCGCGTAGAGGAATGCGCCGGCAAACATATCGCCCGCGCCGTTGGTGTCCAGGGCCTTTACGGGCATGGCGGGCACTTCGGTGCGCTGCCCGGCTTCGAGCACGATGCAGCCTTTGGCGCTGCGCGTTAGGCAGACCACGCGGGCCAGCTTGCTTATCTGGGCGCACACGGCCTCCAGGTCTTGCGAGCCGCACCAGACCTGGGCTTCTTCTTCATTGCAAAACAAATATTCCAGGCGCCCGGCTTGCTCATTGCCAACCATCGCCTCCAGGCCGGGGCGGCAGAAGTTGATCATGCTCATGTCGCTAAGCGTCAGCGCCAGCGCCACACCAGCGCGGTGCGCGATGGCGCGGCCTTGCAAGGCGGCATCTACACCCGTGGGCGAGGCGGCTAGGTAGCCTTCCATGTAATAGACACGCGAACGTTCAATATCTTGCGGGTGCAGCGCAGTGTGGTCCAGGTCTGCGGTGGCGCCCAAAAATGTGCTCATGCTGCGCTCGGCGTCGGGCGTGACCATGACCATGCAGATGCCGGTCTGGCCGTGCGGCGCGCGGGTGTGGCTGAGGTTGGTGGCCACGCCGTGGTGGGCCAGGTCTTGCGTGTAAAAAGCGCCCAACTCGTCTTCGGCTACGCGGCAAGAATAAAAGGCTTTGCCACCAAACTGCGCCACCGCCACGATGGTGTTACCCGCCGAGCCGCCGCCGGTGCGGTGCGATGGCACCTCGCGCATGTGCTGCAACAATTCCGCGCGGCGCGGCGCATCGATCAGCGTCATGTGGCGCTTTTCTACGCCAGATTGCTGCAACAAAACCTCGCTGACCTGGTACTCGGAATCGACCAAGGCATTGCCGATGGCATAGACATCAAATTTTTTCATGGGGTTTGCAACTGTGCGCTAGGCGCGGTTTGTTTATTGTTCTACGAATGCGCGCTCGACCACAAAGTCGCCGGGCTTGGTGGTATTGCCTTCGACAAAGCCGCGCGCTTCGAGCATGTGCTTGAGCTGGCGCAGCATTTCGGGGCTACCGCAGAGCATGACGCGGTCGTTCGCCGGGTCAAATTTGGGCATGCCCAAATCAGCTTGCATCTTGCCGCTTTCCAGCAAGTCGGTGATGCGGCCTTGGTTGCGAAATGGCTCGCGCGTAACCGTGGGGTAATAGAGCAACTGCGCGCTCACCATCTCACCCAAAAACTCGTGCGCGGGCAAGTCGTGGCTGAGGTAGTCGCGGTAGGCCAGTTCGGCCACTTCGCGCACGCCGTGTACCAAAATCACTTTTTCAAAGCGCTCGTAAGTAGCGGGGTCGCGCACGATGCTCAAGTAAGGCGCAACGCCGGTGCCGGTGCCAAACAAATACAGGTTTTTGCCGGGCAGGAGGTAGTCGATCAATAAGGTGCCCGTGGGCTTTTTGCCCACCACAATCGTGTCGCCGATCTGGATGTGTTGCAGCTTGGAGGTGAGCGGCCCGTCCTGCACTTTGATGCTCAAAAACTCAAGGTGGTCTTCGTAATTGGCGCTGACGATGCTGTAGGCGCGCAGCAGCGGTTTGCCGCCTTCGCCGCGCAGGCCGATCATGGTGAAGTGGCCGTTGGAGAAGCGCAAGGCCTCGTCGCGGGTGGTGGTGAAGCTAAAAAGGCGGTCGGTCCAGTGGTGGACGCTTAGGACCTTTTCTTCAAGAAATGCGCTCATGGGGCTGGTGTGCTTTGTCTGTAGAAGGATGAAACCCGCGTTCGGGTAAACCCCTGAGTGTAAAACCTTAGGGCAGGCCGAGATTTCCTGCCCGCCAAGGGCAACCGATGCGGGCTCTGC
This sequence comes from uncultured beta proteobacterium, assembly GCA_903951445.1. Taxonomy (GTDB): domain Bacteria; phylum Pseudomonadota; class Gammaproteobacteria; order Burkholderiales; family Burkholderiaceae_C; genus Allorhodoferax. Next base: position 16,047 of record CAJBBZ010000091.1, on the reverse strand, counting down.
CGCGTGCCTGGCTTCAGGTGCGCCACCCGCCGTCAGCATGCGGCGCAGTGGGCTGAGATCGCCAACCAAGCCACTTTTTTCTGCCATGATAGGCCCCATGTCCAGCGCCAGCGCCCCCGCTTCGTCCCTGCTGATCGCCTGCCTATGCGCCCAGTGGTGCGGCACCTGCCGCGATTACCGCCCGCTGTTTGAGCAACTGCAAGCCGAGTTTGGCGCCGCGCGCTTTGTGTGGGTGGATGTGGAAGACGAGGCCGACCTGGTGGACCCGATTGATGTGGAAGACTTCCCCACCCTCTTGATTGCCAGCGGCGGCCAGGCGCGCTTCTTTGGCACCCTGACACCGCACCTAGAAACCTTGCGCCGCTTGGTGCAAGCCCAGCTAGACAGCCCCAGCCCGGCGCACGCGGACGCTAGGGTGCAAGCCCTGGCGCAACGGCTGCTGGCACGCGCTTGAGCAAAGGCTGAATCAGACGCTGGGCCGCAGGCCCGGTCCAGTCGATAGCGCCGCGCACGGTGCTGCGCACTATGCCTTCGGAATCTACCAATATGGTGGACGGGAACACGCGTACGCCCCATTGGCGCGCTATCGCACCATCACCGTCGCGCAGCACCGGCAGTTGCAAGCCGGTCTGGGCCATAAACTGTTCCACGCTGCCGGGCGCCTCTTTGAAGTTGACCGTCAGCACCTTGAGCTCGGCAGACCGGCTAAGGGCCAAGCGCTGTAGCGAGGGCATTTCTTGGCGGCAGGGCTCGCACCAGCTGGCCCAAAAATTAATCAACACCGCCCGCCCGCGCAAATCCGCCAAAGCCCAGTTGCTACCTGGCTGATCTGTGCTGAGTTGTTTGGGCGCCGCCTTGTTCGCAGGCCAAGGCTGCACATCAAAGCCGGTTTCGGCATACAAGGGCGAAGCAGCAGGCCATACGCAGGCGGCAGCGGCAGCCGCCAACACGCGCCGCCGCTGCATCGCTTACAGCCTCTCGCTCACCCAGGCCTTGGCGCTGGCAATAGCACTGTCAAGCTTAGATGGGTCGGTACCGCCGGCCATGGCCATATCAGGCTTGCCGCCGCCTTTGCCGCCCACCTGGCCGGCCAGGTAGTTCACCAGCTCACCGGCCTTGACCTTGCCCGTCATGTCCGCGCCCACTCCGGCCACCAGTTGCACTTTGTCGCCCTCCACAGCGCCCAGCACGATGATGGCGCGCGGCAGCTTGTCGCGTAGTTTTTGCAGCGTGTTGCGCAAAGCGGCAGCGTCCGCACCTTCCATGCGCGCAGCCAGGAAAGGTACGCCGCCCAGGTCTTGCACCTGGCTGATCAAAGCCTCGCCCTGGAAACCGGCCAGCTTGGCCTTGAGCGCGGATATCTCTTTTTCCAGCGCCTTGGTATGGTCCACGGTGCTGGCGATGCGCAAGCCCAGCTCGGCCACCGGCGTTTTAAGCGCTTGCGCGGCCTGGGCCACAGTGTCTTCCAGGTCTTGCAAATAGGCTAAAGCGCCCTCGCCCGTCACCGCTTCTATGCGGCGCACGCCCGAGGCAATACCGCCTTCGGACACTATTTTGAATACACCAATATCGCCGGTGCGGCCCACGTGCGTGCCGCCGCACAGCTCGCGGGTGCTGCCAATATCGAGGACGCGCACGATCTCGCCGTACTTCTCGCCAAACAGCATTTGCGCGCCGGTTTTTTTGGCGGACTCGATGTCCATCAACTCGGCCTTGGTGGCGCTATTGGCCAAAATTTGGGCATTGACTTTGGTTTCGATAGCGCGGATTTGCGCGTCGGTCACCGGCGCGTTGTGCGCAAAGTCAAAACGGGTGCGCTCGGCATTGACCAAAGAGCCTTTTTGCTGCACATGGTCACCCAGCACTTCGCGCAAAGCCTCGTGCATCAAGTGCGTGGCGCTGTGGTTGCGCATGGCGGCAGCGCGCACGGCGGCATTGACCTGGGCCTGAACCGCATCGCCCACCTTCAGGCTACCGTGCGACACGCTGCCATGGTGGCCGAACACATCGGCCTTGATCTTTTGGGTGTCAGCCACGGCAAACACGCAGCTAGCGCTGCTAATCGTGCCCTCATCGCCCACCTGGCCGCCGCTTTCGGCATAAAACGGCGTTGTTGCCAAGACCACCACGCCGCTTTGGCCGGCTGCTAGCGCGTTCACTTCCGCGCCGTCCAGGTACAAGGCCAGCACAGTACTGCTTTGGCTTAAATGGTCGTAGCCGACAAATTCGTTGCCCGCACCCGCGTACTCCAAGCCCCGGTCTTGCTTGAACTTGCCTGCCGCGCGGGCTTGGGATTTTTGGCGTTCCATGGCGGCGTTGAAGCCGTCGGTGTCCACTTCCAAGCCGCGTTCACGGCATACATCAGCAGACAAATCCAGTGGGAAGCCATAGGTATCGTGCAACTTGAAGGCCACATCGCCGGGTAAGACTTTCACACTGCCTGCCAGCGCCGTATCCAAAATCTGCATGCCTGTTTCGAGCGTCTCATAAAACCGCTCCTCCTCCAGCCGCAGCGCTTCGGTAATGCGCTTCTCGTCCGCCCGGATTTTGGGATAGGCATCGCCCATCAAGCGCACCAGGTCGGCTACCAGCTTGTGGAAAAACGGCGCTTTTTGACCCAGTTTGTAGCCATGGCGGATGGCGCGGCGCACGATGCGGCGTTGTACATAGCCGCGCCCTTCGTTGCTGGGCAGCACGCCGTCGCTGACCAAAAACGCAGTGGCGCGGATGTGGTCGGCAATGACTTTGAGCGAATTGTTTTGCAGGTCGGCGCAGCCAGTTTCGCGGGCGGCGGCTTTAATCAACTGGTCAAAAATGTCGATCTGGTAGTTGCTGTGTACGTGTTGCAAGATGGCCGCCAGGCGCTCCAGGCCCATGCCGGTGTCCACGCAGGGCGCGGGCAGTTTGTGCAGGCTGCCGTCGGCCTGCATGTCGAACTGCATGAACACGTGGTTCCAGATTTCGATGAAGCGGTCGCCGTCTTCGCCCGGGCTGCCGGGCGGGCCGCCGGGGATATGCGCGCCGTGGTCGTAAAAAATTTCGGAACAGGGGCCGCAGGGGCCGGTGTCGGCCATCATCCAGAAGTTGTCGGAGGCATATTTTTTGCCCTTGTTGTCGCCGATACGCACGATGCGGTCCGCGGGCAGGCCAATTTCTTTGTGCCAGATGTCATAGGCCTCGTCGTCGTCAATATAGACGGTGACCATCAGGCGCTCGGGTGGCAATTTATAGACCTGGGTCAGCAGCTCCCAGCCCCACTTTAGGCTTTCGCGCTTGAAATAGTCGCCAAAGCTCCAGTTGCCCAGCATCTCGAAAAACGTGTGGTGGCGGGCGGTATAGCCCACGTTTTCCAGGTCGTTGTGCTTGCCGCCAGCGCGCAAGCAGGCTTGTACCGAGGCGGCGCGCACATACGAACGCTTGTCCGTGCCCAAAAACACGTCTTTGAACTGCACCATGCCCGAGTTGGTGAACATCAGCGTCGGGTCATTGCCCGGCACCAGCGGGCTGCTTTCCACCACGGCGTGGCTTTTGGAAGCGAAAAAGTCCAGAAAAGTCTTGCGGATGTCGGCGACGCTCATGACGCCCGGGGTGGCTGAAGAACTCATGTCAATGGTGCTCGGTACAGAAATAGAGGGGAAAACCGCCCCCGGCAGGCGCGGCGGGCAACACCCTCCATTATCGCCGCGCCCCTGCACCGGGCGCTGGAGCGCCGGGTTGCTTCCACGGCCCCCCAGGGCTGCCGTTGACACCAGCCCACGCAGGGCCCTGGGGACGATCACGTTGCCGGGGCGGCGAAATGCGAGAAATAACGATATCAAAACCTTCCGCGATTTAGATAAATTTTAGATAACTGTTACAAATATGATATGTTTACGCAAAATCTATTTTTAAGGAAGGAACAGCCTATGCAAACCTTGGACGAGCCCACCCGCGCAGCCCGCGCGGACTATGCCCCCCCTGCTGCCACGCCCCAGCTAACCGACGCGCCGTCTCCCACAGAAAAAGCGCGCGCAGGCGGCCTACCCAGCGCAGCAGCGCCAAGTCTGAGCGCCCTCGCGGCTGCGGCCTTAGCCGCCTGCGGCGGCGGTGGGGGGGACAACAACACCAACCCAAGTAACGGCGGAAACAATACTGGCAATGGCGGTGATAACGGCAACCCGAATACCAATAGCAACAACACGGGCAACACTGGAGATACCGGCAACCTGGATACCAATAAAACCAACGACACCAATAAGGACGACAACAAAACTCCCGTAGCCAAGCCTCCCACCGAACAAGAAGCCGCTCGCTTTTTGATGCAAGCCTCGTTTGGCGGGACGTATGCACAAATGCAGGATGTGCAAACAAAGGGATTTGAAGCCTGGCTGGATGCGGAACTCGCAAAAGCTTGGGTTGAATCCGATTCCCACTACAGCTGGATCGTCAACAGCGGCTTTATTGCCGCCGGACAATCCTCTAAATTGGGCATGGACAACACCTTATGGCGCAAATTGATTAGCGCGCCCGATGTCTTGCGCCAACGTGTGGCATTTGCTTTGTCACAAATATTTGTGGTCTCGATTGAAGGTTTAGGGGCCATTAATTGGCGCAATGTGGCAGCAGCGGCTTATATGGATTTGCTGGAAAAAAATGCTTTCGGCAATTTTTCGGACTTACTCAAAGCGGTCAGCCTGTCACCGGCCATGGGCACCTACCTGAATATGAAGGGAAGTGTTGCCGCCACGGGCAATAGCTCGCCGGATGAAAACTATGCGCGCGAAGTGATGCAGCTCTTCACCATCGGTTTGTACCAACTCAATGCCGATGGAAGCCTTAAGTCTGGAAAACCCATAGAAACTTACCAGCAACAAGACGTGACGGATCTGGCAGCCATTTTGACGGGATGGAACTTCGCGAGTGCGCCTACCTTCGATTTATCTACTAAGGCCGCTGCGTCGAGTGCGTTGAGTTATTTCAACTCAAATATGACACATACCGCATCAAAATATTCATATTCGTCCCAAGACAAAAAATCAAATACAGCAACTGGAAAATACATAGGCGGAAATATTCCAGCTAACGCAACTGGCCAAGATGCGATCAATATAGTTATAGAGTATTTGGCCAACCATGGCAACGTAGGCCCATTTATTGGACGTCAGCTCATTCAACGGCTGGTGTGCTCCAACCCAACCCCCGCCTACATTGGCAGGGTCAGCGCTGCGTTTACCAAGAAAGTGAACGGCAAGCGCGGCGACATGAAGACGATTATCAAGGCCGTGCTGCTCGATCCCGAAGCGCGCAATCTGCCTACCGACGCCGCCGCGATAGCGAAATACGGCAAATTACGTGAACCGGCACTGCGCCTAGTGCAATGGGCACGCACCTTCAATGCAAAACCTGCAGACCTAACGGTGGTGCCTTCAGCGGCCAATAGCTGGGCTGGCCCTTGGAACATCGGCGACCTGTCAGATGATGTGTATGGACTGGGCCAAAGCCCTCTACGCAGCCCGAGCGTGTTTAATTTTTACAGACCGGGCTATGTACCTCCACAGGGTGAGATGGGTGCGAACACAATTACCGCGCCGGAGTTTCAAATTTGTAACGAGGTGACTGTTGCCAAATACCTCAACTTCATGAATAGATGTGTTGATGAGGGCCGCAACGATGTGAAGCCTGACTACAGCGCTGACTTGAGCTTGGCAAAAGACGCCAAAGCCTTGGTGGATCGCTACGCGCTTCTGTTGGCCGCCAACGCGCTTTCAACAAAGACGAAAACTACGATTGTTGATGCCATAACAAAACAGAGTGCGAGTGATAACGCCGGTCGTCTGCTGCGCATTAAAGCAGCGATATTCCTAATCATGGCCACGTCTGAATACATCATTCAAAAGTGAGGCTGTTTATGCACGCAGGCAAACTTCAATCTCTGCAACGTCGAGAGTTTTTGCGGCGCACTTCGGCCCTGGGACTGGCTGGTACGGCTGGCCCGCTGGCATTGACCTTGGCTGGCATAGGCGAAGCTGCTGCACAAAATGCACCCGCCAACGATTACAAAGCCCTGGTCTGTGTTTTTCTGTATGGCGGTAATGACCATGACAACACCTTTGTGCCTTACGACGATACAAGCCATGGCGTGTATCAAACCTTGAGAGATGTCGGAACTGCGAGTACAACGAGAATCTATGTGCCTAAAAGCGCGTTGACCTCACTGACAAACAGCGGCTTACCCGGCGGGCGTCAATATGCAGTCCAGGCGGCCATGGGCTCTATGGCAACACTGTATGAAGCAAAAAAAATGGGTGTCCTCCTGAATGTAGGGCCACTGGCCAAGCCGATCGACAAAGTCGGATACACCAACGCAAAGACAGGTGATCTACCGCCCAAGCTTTTCTCGCACAACGACCAATTTAGCTTGTGGCAAAGTGGCTTGTTGGAGGGTGCTGAAGGCGCCACCCAAGGCTGGGGTGGGCGGCTTGGAGATTTGTTTTTAGGAAGCGAAGAAAAGACGCACTTCACCTGCATCAATGCGGCAGGCAATGCTGTTTTCATGTCCGGCAAGCATGTGCTTCCCTACCAGGTGACGAGTACCGGATCGGTAGCTATAAATAGCTTGCTTTATAGCAAAGTATATGGAATTCAAGACTCCGAAAAAGCTGTAGAGGCCCTACTCAAAAGCAGCACCAACCACTGGATGGAGAAAGAGTGGACGCGGGTGGTGAAAAGTTCGATTGACAACCAACAAATTGTTAGTACCGGCATATCCCCAACAAGCGCGGCTGATTATTTCGGCAATCCCTCCGCGTTTGGCACGGACAGCCTGTCAGCGCAGTTGAAAATAGTTGCGCGATTGATTGCGGCTAGGAGCAGCTTAGACGTTACGCGACAAGTCTTTTTTGTATCCCTGGGTGGCTTTGACCACCATGATGGCTTGAAGGCCGGGCATGCGGGTAATGACGGGAAAAGCGGATTGCTCAAAAAAGTCAATGACGCCATGTTCGGGTTTTACGCAGCAACCAAGCAATTAGGTGTTGCGGACAAGGTCACCACCTTCACCGCATCCGACTTCGGGCGTACTTTGTCGTCCAACGGTGACGGCTCTGACCACGGATGGGGCAGCCACCACATGGTGATGGGCGGCGCAGTGGATGGCGGAAAATTTTGGGGCAAAGCCCCGGATTTATCGGCAACAGACAATGCGCTTAACGGCGACGACTCTGTGGGGCAAGGCCGTTTATTGCCTTCAACTTCGGTGGACGAATTTGCAGCGGCGCTTGCCCGCTGGATGGGTGTTGGAGAGTCCGAATTAGCGACGGTACTTCCAAATTACTCCAAATTTGCGGGTAAAGCAAGGCTGCCTATTTTTGGCTGATGGAGTCGCTTATATGAAAAAAAAATTGTCCATGTTTGCTTAGATTTCAACAACGCCGAAAACGTAGTGCAAGCGGTAGAGGGTCTGGGCATTTATCGTTTTTTGCGCTTTGCAGACAACCTGAGTCAGGGTCCCCTACGGGCCTTAGAGACAACAGAGGGTCGCCAACAACGCTTTGCACACCTATTGCAATCCACTTCTACAAATGACAGGCCTGAAGTTCGCCAATACCTTTTGCAATACCAGGACCGCATGGGTTTGGTAGATTTATTTCCGGCACCCGCGCCCGATGAATCGGCCCTGGTCTGGTTTGGTGACATGGCCGATGAGCAGCTCATGCTTCGCGCGGTTTGCGCAAGTTGGCCCGATACCGATATCTATCTGGCCGATGTACGCAGGCTTGCACAACAATTTGAGGCGCACAAAAATTATGTGCCCTGTTTTCCGTCCGATGTATTGCGCGAACTGCTTCCCCTGGCGACGCCCTTGCCCGAGCTGCAAAGGCAATCATGGGCACACGAATGGCATACGCTTACGACGCAAGAGCACTTGCTACGTATTTATGAAGATGACCGCATACTTGGCGTGCGCGAGGATTTTTATGACGAGGATTTACTGTCCGCCTGCAAGCCCTATTTTCAAAACCAGGCGCGCATTGCCGGTGAAGTTCAGCAAGGAACACACCCGGTTGGTGACTTGTATTTGTTCTACCGCTTGAAATTGATGGCTGACCAAGGGCGGGTGGAAATCGAGACGAATCCAGACAGTACCTGGCATAGCTTGGTGCGCCGCCTCTAGGTGGCACCGCCAACGACGGTTTACACCTAGTGCCTCACATCGACGCCAACAACATATCCCGGTAATCCTCCCGCGTCGCAATGCGGGGATTGGTTTTGTGGCAATGGTCAGCCATGGCGCCGTCGATGATGCGTTCGAATAAGTCTTCGGTCACGCCCAAGGCGGCCAGGCCGCTGGGCAGGCCCAGGCGGGCGTTCATGGCGCGGATGGCGTCGTCGATTTCGGTGCCTTTGGCGTCGCAGCCGCCTATACCCATGGCGTTGGCCATGCGTTGCAGGCGGTTCTCGTTTTGGATGGACGCGGCGCTGGCGTTAAAGCGCACGACTGCGCCCATGAACAAGGCGTTGAGCGTGCCGTGGTGCAAGCGTGGGTTGACGCCGCCTAGGCTATGGCTCAGGCTGTGGACGCAGCCCAGGCCTTTTTGAAATGCCATGGCGCCTTGCATGCTGGCGCTCATCATGTTCCAGCGCGCATCTCGGTCCGCGCCGTTTTCGGTGGCGCGGGCGATATGCGCCCAACCGCGCGCCAGGCCGTCCAGGCCGATGCCGTCGGCCGGCGGGTTGATGGCCGGGGCCATAAAGGTTTCCATGCAATGGGCAATCGCGTCCATGCCGGTGGCGGCTGTCAGCTGCGCGGGCAAGCCCAGGGTGAGGTCAGGGTCGCAAATAGCGGCCTTGGGCACCAGAAACCAACTATGAAAGCCCACTTTGCGCCCGTCGTCCAAGATGACGATGGCGCCACGCGCTACTTCGCTGCCAGTGCCAGCGGTGGTGGGCACAGCTATCAGCGGCAGTACGCGCTCGCTAATTTTGGGGCTACCGCCTTCGATGGTGGCGTAGGTTTTGAGTGGGCCGGGGTGGGTGGCGGCAATGCACACGCCTTTGGCCAGGTCCAGGCTGGAGCCGCCGCCCACGCCAATCAGCCCGTCGCAGCCATGCGCTTGCAGCACTGCCACCGCAGCGCGCACCGCCGCTTCGGTGGGGTTAGAGGGCGTCTGGTCAAACACCGCATGCGGGATGTCTCCCAGCGCGGCTAGCGCTTTGTCCAAGACGCCTGCGGCGCGCACGCCCGCATCGGTAACGATGAGTGGCTTGCGCATGCCCACGCGCTCGCACTCGGCGCGCAAGAGCGCGACGGCGCCAAAGTCCAGGTTGATTTGGGTGATGTAGTTGATGAGGGCCATACTTTTTTTCCGTGAAGGGGTTGGCGCTACTTTAACCCTGCCGGGGCCGCGCTTTACATGCCGCCGCAGTGCGCGAGAAGGCCACCTCGGCGCACGCGGCGCGTGACCAGTGCGGCTACCAAGGCGGCTACAAAGCGCTAGCAGGCTTTGAAAGTCCATCGTCGTATGATCACAGGCCAGCGCATCCGCGCCCTTTTTTCATACCAACTGCGCCCCTTTGCCCCATGACACAACACACTTCCCCCCTCGCATTGCTCAAAGACCCCAGCCTGCTCAAAACCGACGCCTTGATCAATGGCCAATGGGTGGCCGGACCTTCGCGCTTTGATGTGCTGGACCCGGCCACCGGCCACAAGCTGGCTGACGTGGCCAACCTTGGGCCAGCCCAGGCCACCCAAGCGATTGCCGCCGCCGATGCCGCCTGGCCGGCCTGGCGCGCCAAGACGGGTAAGGAGCGCAGCATCATTTTGCGCAAATGGTTTGATTTGCTGATGGCCAACCAAGAAGACCTGGCGCGCATCATGACCGCAGAACAAGGCAAACCCTTTGCCGAAGCCAAAGGTGAAATCGCCTACGGCGCCAGCTTTGTGGAGTGGTTTGCCGAAGAAGCCAAGCGCATCAATGGCGAGACACTGCCCCAGTTTGACAACAACCGCCGCTTGTCGGTCATCAAGCAGTCCATCGGTGTGTGCGCAGCCATTACGCCCTGGAACTTTCCGCTGGCCATGATCACCCGCAAAGTGGCCCCTGCCCTGGCCGCGGGTTGCCCGGTCATCATCAAGCCCGCCGAACTGACGCCCTTGACCGCGCTGGCCGCTGCCGAACTGGCGCTGCGCGCAGGCATTCCGGCAGGCGTGCTCAATATGATTACCGCCGACGCAGATAACTCGATTGCCGTGGGCAAAGTGATTTGCGCCAGCGACACCGTGCGCCATCTAAGCTTTACCGGTTCCACCGAAGTGGGCCGCATCTTGATGGCGCAATGCGCCCCCACCATTAAAAAAATGTCGCTCGAACTCGGTGGCAACGCGCCCTTTATCGTGTTTGACGACGCCGACATAGACTCAGCGGTGGAAGGCGCCATGGCCAGCAAATACCGAAACGCCGGTCAGACCTGTGTCTGCGCCAACCGCTTTTACGTGCAGGCTGGGGTGTACGACAGCTTTGTGGCCAAGTTCACGGCCAAGGTCAAGGCCATGAGAGTGGGCAATGGCTTTGAAGAAGGCGTGGTGCAAGGCCCGCTCATCGAGGATGCGGCCGTAGCCAAAGTTACGCGCCATGTGGCTGACGCGATTGCCAAAGGTGGCAAGGTGGAGACCGGCGGCAAGGCCCTAGGCGGCCAGTTCTTCGAACCTACCGTTATCTCGGGCGCCAGCGCCAACATGCAATGCGCTACGGAAGAAACCTTCGGGCCATTCGCACCCATCTTCAAATTTGAGACCGAGCAGCAGGCCGTGGATGCCGCCAACAAAACCGAATTCGGCCTGGCCAGCTATTTCTACAGCCGCGACATAGGACGCATCTACCGCGTGGCCGAAGCCCTTGAATACGGTCTGGTCGGAATTAACGTCGGTATATTGGCCACCGAACACGTGCCCTTTGGCGGCGTCAAGCAGTCTGGCCTGGGGCGCGAGGGCTCGCACTTTGGTATCGATGATTACGTAGAAATCAAATATCTGTGTATCGGCGATATTTTGAAGTAGGCCCCCGATTCGAGACGGGGTACGCTCGGGGCAAGCGCCGGGCGCCTCCCTCATAAACTAGATAGATTAGGCCGTCTTGTATGGCCAGGAGTTGGAAGATGCTGCGATTAGCACTACTTTTGCTGCTGGCTTCCAGCAGCGCCTGGGCCGACTGGATTGCCATCGGCAAGTCCGCCGACTTCACCATGTATGTGGACCCCCAGTCTCTGCGGCGCAATGGCAATATCGCCAGCGCCTGGGTCATGGGTGACTACGCTAAACCGCAAAAAAAACGCTTCCCACCGCCTGTTTCGTGGGTGGACTTTAATTCCATCAAAGAGCTGAAAAACTTTGACTGCAGCAAAGGCATGCACCGCACCGACAAGACGGTCATCATGTCGGGTAAATTTGGCAATGGCGATCCGCTTTATACCTTCACCTCGGTACCGGACTACTTTCCAGTGCCCAATGGCCAGCTGGATATTGCGCAGTTCAATTACGTTTGCACCAATGCGCGGTAAGAATAAGACGCTTCTTAGCTAAGGTCTGCATAGGCCCGCCAGCGCGAGCAGCGAAGCGACGCGGCGATCCCTCGGAGCAAGATTGGCAAACTAAAATGGATTGCTTCGCTGCGCTCGCAATGACGGCTTGGGACTTATGCAGCGCTTGCCTAGGCATTCGCCGCATTGAGCAAGGCCCGCACTTGTTCCGCATCTTGCGGGCGTACTAAGCGCCCTGCTTCCACCCCGTCGCGCAGTAACACCAAAGTCGGCCATTGCTTGATGCGGAAGGAGCGGCCTAAAGGCCGGCCAGGGCCGTCTTCAATCAAGTGACGCGCCATATCCGGGCGCGATGCAATCACAGGTTCAATAATCGCTTGGGCGTTTTGGCAATAGCCGCACCAGTTGGTACCAAACTGGAGTACGACCAGGCCCGGCAGGCTATCGGCAGTTTCGCGTTGCAGATCAGAGGCGGCGTAATTAGTGGTTGAAGTCATATCAGTGCCGCTTTGCGCTGCTTGCCGCAGTGCCCAACGCTTGGGCTTTGGGTTCAATTTCCGATGGCGGCCCGGCATCGGATGGACCCTCGGGGTCGGCTTCAGGTTCGGTATCAGATTTCGCCATACGCAGTGCGATCAGTCCAGCCACCACAATGACAGCAGCACCGGCTACGGTGGTAGCGCGCGGCACTTCACTAAAAAACAAAAAACCCCATAACGGTGCCCACAAAATGCCGGTGTATTCAAATGGCGTGACCGTGCTTGCGCGCGCCACGCGGTAGGCGCTGGTCAGCAGCATGATGCCAGCGGATGCCACCACGCCGCACAGACCAATCAACAAGCCATCAAACAGCGTGGGCACCGACCAGGGCCGCACCACAAAGGCGATGCTGGGGTGTACCGCGTGTTCTATGCCCATCAAGTGCAGCAGCAAGGCCGCCAGCCCCGCCCCCACCAAAAACACCGCGTTTTGGTAAAAACCCATCACCGCTGCGGACAGACTGGAGCCGTGCTTGCGGGCCATCAACATGGCCAGGCCGTAAAACGCCGCCGCCAGCAGGGACAGCAAAGCGGCGGGGTTGAACAGGCCGGTACCCGGTTGCAGCATCACCATCACACCCACAAAACCCAACAGTACCGCAGCCCAGACTGGCCAGCCATTGCGCTCGCCCAGCATAGGGCCGGCCAGCGCCGTGACAAACAAAGGCACGGTGAAATACAGGGCCACCGCGTCGGCTAAGGGCAAGGCCGGAAAGGCCATGTAATAGGCCGTGTAGGCGCCGAACATGACGGTGGCGCGCAGCACCAAGGTGTCTAGGTGCGAGGCAAACAAAGCGCGCCAACCTGACTCGCGCCACACCAGGGTCAGCAAGATGGGCGCTGCCACGCAGGAGCGGATAAACACCACCTCGGTCAGCGCATAGCCGCCGCTCACCTGCTTGATGATGGCGTCCTGCAAAGAGAAAACCAGCACCCCCATACAGAGGTAAAAAATGCCCCGGACCGGGTTGTGCTGCATGGTGGAAACGTATTTTTCTTAAAAGGCTGTGGGGCCCCGAAGGGCAGACCGCCCCTCATGGGGGTAGTGCTGACTCGGCAGTGTAAGCGGGCAGCGCGGGCGGCGATGCCCAGGCCCGTAGTACCCGCGCAGGCCTACCCGGCGCCTTAAAAAATGCCGCAAAATCGGGCTTGTCTAGTCAACCCAAAGCGGGCATGCTGGGCTAGAATAATTTTTCCCACCTACCTAAAAATAAGGAGCCAAGCCGTGAATAAAACCGAACTCATTGAACATATTGCCGCCAAATCCGACATCTCCAAAGCAGCCGCCGGGCGCGCTTTGTCCAGCATGATTGAGGCAGTGACCAAGACCCTCAAAAAAGGCGGCACCGTGAGTTTGGTGGGCTTTGGTTCCTTTGGCGTGACCAAGCGCAAAGCACGTATTGGGCGCAACCCAAAAACCGGTGTGGCTCTCAAAATCAAAGCATCCAAGGCACCGCGTTTCCGTCCGGGCAAAGCCCTCAAAGACGCGCTGAACTAAGCGCCCGGCGCAGTACCTTCAGGCGGCAGACGCCACTTTCTCCGCCTGCCACTGCGCCAATACCTGATGCGCAGATGCATGCGCCGCTTGCATATACGCATCATGCCCGTCGCGCTTGGCAGTGAGCTCGATCACATAGCCATTAGGGTCGCGGAAATAAATCGAGTCGATAAATCCGTGGTCCGAAATGCCACGGGTTTGCATGCCCGCCGCTTTGCCTTTGGCGAACATGGTGTGTAAGTCTTGCTGGCTTACTTCCAGCGCAATGTGCAGGTCAAAATCATGCTGGTCTTTGAACGCAAAGGGCATATCGGGCGCTTCAAAAAAAGCCAGGCAAGAGCCGTCGTCCATTTGGTAAAAAGAGTGCAGCGTTTTGGTGGCTCGGCCGCTTTTGGTTTCGTGGATTTGAAAAGCCTGCACCAGCGGCAGGCCTAAAAAATCACTGTAAAACTTGCGCGTCTCTTCCGAATCGCGGCAGCGGTAGGCGTTGTGGTGCAGGCCTTTGAGCATTTTGTCCTCTGAGGGTTTGGCGCGTTGACTGACAGGCTGGCAGCGCGTCTTTTAGTCGACCCGCGCGCCCGAATTTTTCACTACCGGTGCCCATTTTTTAATTTCTGCGTCAATCAGTGCCGAAAATTCTTCGGGCGTATTACCGCTGGGAATCGCGCCTTGCGCCAACAGTTTTTCTTTGATCGCGGGTGAGTTCAGCGCCTTGGCGGTTTCGCGCTGCAATGCTTTCACAATATCCGGCGGTGTGCCCGCCGGTGCAAGCAAGCCAAACCAACTGCTAGCCTCAAAGCCTTTGAGCGGTCCGGCCTCCTCGATGGTGGGCACATCGGGCATAGCGCCCGAGCGCTGGCCCGATGTCACGGCAAAGGCTTTGAGCTTGCCGCCTTTAATCAAGGCCATGGACGAGGGCAGGTTGTCAAACATCACATCGACCTGGTCCGACACCAAGCCCATCAGCGCGGGGGCAGAACCGGTGTAAGGAATATGCGTCATGAAGGTACCAGTCATAGACTTGAACAATTCGCCAGCCAAGTGAATTGACGTACCGTTGCCGCTGGACGCCATATTGAGCCGGCCTGGGTTTTTGCGTGCGTAGGCGATGAAATCGGGCACGGTGTTGATGCCCAGCGCCTTGGCTTTTTCGGCGTTCATCACCATGACATTGGGCACACCGGCGACCAAGGTGATGGGCGCAAAGTCTTTTTGCGGGTCGTAAGACAACTTGGCGTACAGCGACTTGTTGATGCCGTGCGTGCCTACCGTGCCCATGAGCAAGGTGTAACCGTCGGGCGCAGAGCGGGCCACGATCTCGGTGCCGATATTGCCGCCGGCGCCGCCCTTGTTTTCAATGACGAAAGACTGGCCGAAGGCTTTCGCCAGCTCCGGCGCCACCGCACGGGCCAGGATGTCGGTAGTGCCGCCGGGCGCAAAGGGCACCACGATTTTGACCGGCTTGTTGGGCCAGGCCGCTTGGGCCCAGGCAGTGGCGGGCACGGTGGCGGCCAGCAGCACAGGCGCAAGTGCCAAGACCAAAGAGCGTACACGTTGCAACATATTCAATTCTCCTGTTAGGTGACACGGGCCCAGGGCCTGCAAGCCAGCCCGCTGGCCGCCCGCCCTGACGAAAAGGCTGCGCCTTGGGCCAAGCGACCATCTTGGTGCATGGACTGCATGCTGTCAATCATAGTGTGCCGGTGCCACAATAACAGCCACCACACTGCATGCACAGGCCCGGCGGGCCGCAGGCAGCACCCGAACAGGAACCGGCACGTATGACGACCCTCTCCCACCCCACAGGCGCGCGCCTGCTGATTGACGCCCTGCTCGCCCAAGGCGTGGACACCGTGTTTTGTGTACCCGGCGAAAGCTTTTTGGACGCCATGGACGCGCTCTACGACCACCGCGACACCGTACGCCTGATTGTGTGCCGCCATGAAGGCTCGGCCACGTTTATGGCCGAGGCCTATGCCAAAGCCAGCGGCAAGCCCGGCGTGTGTTTTGTGACGCGCGCACCCGGCGCTAGCCAGGCTTCCATCGGGCTGCATACCGCGTTTCAAGACGGCTCGCCGCTGGTCTTGTTTATTGGGCAGGTAAGCCGACGCTTTATGGAGCGCGGCGCGTTTCAGGAAGTGGACTACCGCAGCATGTTTGGCCCGGTCAGCAAATGGGTGGCGCAAATCGACCAGGCCGAGCGTATGGGGGAAATGGTGCACCGGGCGTTTCATACCGCGCTGTCGGGGCGCATGGGGCCGGTAGTACTGGCCTTGCCCGAAGATGTGCTGAGCGAAGAAGTGCCGCAGCCACCGCGCGCCGCCCTGCCCGCTGCAGCCCCGGCCAGCGCGCCGCAGGATGGCGACTTGGCAGCGCTGATGCAATTGATTCAAAACGCGCACAAGCCAATGCTGGTGCTGGGCGGCAGCGGCTGGGACGCGCTAGGGGTTGCAGTCCTGGGAGGCTTTGTGCATGCGACGGGTTTGCCGGTGG
>CAJBBZ010000090.1 GCA_903951445.1 uncultured beta proteobacterium | reverse complement strand
ATAGATCGAATTCAAACGGGTGCGGTCGTAGATTTTTTAGATATTCACTGGAAGGCGTTTCATTGGCCCGCCTTCAACTTGGCGGACATCTATGTCGTCGTAGCGGCACTGGCTTATACAGTCTTGAGTCTGCGAGCCCCTCGTGCTGTTGAAACGGCGGGACCCAAACTATGAAAACAAGCTGGAACTTGCTGCTGCTTGCCTGGATGGTTGCCACGCTGGCGACTCTGGGCGCATTGTTTATAGGCGAGGTCATGCTGATCCCTCCTTGCAATTTGTGCTGGTACCAGCGGATATTCATGTTCCCCATGGCCATCATTCTCGGACTTGCCTGTTTCGACAATGATCGGCGCGGTGCTATCTACGCCATGCCTTTTGCTGTGGCTGGCAGTGCTTTGGCGATGTATCACTGCCTCCTTGTAGCGGGGCTGATCCCTAAAGGATGGATTCCCTGCGGGCCGGGCGTTTCTTGTGCAAATCAGAAATTGGAAATCCTGAATGGGATACAGATTCCGTGGCTGTCGTTAATCGCCTTTTTGGCGGTGCTCAGCCTGCTCACTATTTATTTAAGAAAAACTTCCAAATGAAATCAAAAAAAATCACAGTTTCCGTGCTGCTCATCGTCGTCTTGGCATTCTTTGCCTTCGGCATGTACTCGTACCAGCAACGCATAAAAAACTCACAAATGGACAAAGTCAACCAAGCAGAAGGGCGCTTGGTGCGGATGCATTCCGCGGTGCTGGGCCCTGTTAGTGCGCCTGTCACGATTGTTGAATATTTTGACCCCGCCTGTGAAACCTGCAGAGAGTTTTACCCCATCGTCAAAGATTTGATGAGTAAATACCCGAACGATGTACGCTTGATACTGCGCTACGCCCCCTTTCATGCAGGCTCTGACAAGGTCGTCAAATTGCTGGAAGCCTCCAAGTTGCAGGGTAAATATTGGCAAGTCCTTGAAGCTGTCTTGGCCGCCCAACCCGCGTGGGCCTCGCACGGCCAACCCAATATTGACTTGGCTTACCAGGCCGCATCTCAAACCGGCCTAGACATCACCAAGGCATTGGCCGATGCGCAAAGCCCGGCGATAGAGGCTGTACTGAAGCAAGATGTAGAAGACTTGACCGCACTTGAAGTGACCAAAACGCCAACATTCTTTGTCAACGGCAAAGGCCTACCCAGCTTTGGCCCCCAGCAACTCGCCGCATTGGTTGCCGAAGAAGTCGCTAAAAGCAAGAAATAGCGCTCCACCAGATACCCACCATGACAATCATTGCATCCCGCAAAAACCGGCTCTCATCTAGGCGCAATGTCGTTGCCACCCTCTTGTTCGGGGCAGCTGCGCCAGCCATGTTAATAGGGTGCTCACGCGCTGCTCCCAGCTATGACAGCACTGACATCACCGGGGCTACATTTGCCAAGGACTTTGGGCTCCAAGACCACCAAGGCAAACTCCGGACCATGGCCGATTTTCGGGGGAAGATTGTGGTCGTCTTCTTTGGTTTTACCCAATGCCCCGATGTTTGCCCCACATCCATGACCACCATGGCCGAGGTCAAGCGCCTGTTGGGCGATCAGGGCAAGTTGCTTCAGGTCATCTTCATTACCGTCGACCCAGAGCGTGACACCTTGCCACTGCTCATGGCCTACATGCAAAACTTTGACCCCACCTTTTTGGCACTGCGCCCGGAGCCAGACCAGCTCAAAGCACTGGCCGATGAATTCAAGGTCTATTACAAGCGGGTCGAGGGAAAAACACCCACCTCCTACAGCATGGACCATTCGGCAGGCAAGTACATCTTTGACCCAGAAGGACGGGTACGCCTTTTTTCCAGCTATGGAAAAGAAGCGACGGTTATCGCCAAAGACATTCAAACATTGCTTGCAAGCAAGTAAGTCGCTGGCATCCACATGAAAGCGTTCGACCGAACCTCCTGGTGGCCCATGCGGTCACTTCACTGCTGGGGCTTTGCGTGGGCAACAGCGGCGTTGCTGTTGGGCAATGCAAGCCTTTCCTGGAGTGCGACCCCCAAAACCCCAAAAACCACCCCCAGCGCCAAACAGCCAACACGGCAAAGTGATGGCCAAGCTGAGGCCCGGTTGATTGACATATACCGGCTCATCGGTGGCGGGCGCACCCGTGATGCTTTGAAAAAAGCCGAGCAACTGGTGGCTGATTACCCACACTTTCAACTGGCCCAACTAGTTCTTGGAGATTTGCTTTCAACACGTTCACGCCCCATTCAGAACGTGGGAGATGTACCTGTCGAGCTCGCGCAAGCAGGTTCGCAAAACTTACAGGCGCTACGAGCGGAATCACAACTGCGTATTGCCGCAATCAAAGAGCCGCCACCGATAGACAGCATTCCGTCACAGTTCGTCGCATTATCTCGGCGCAACAAACACGCTATTGCAGTCGATACCGCAAAAGCGCGGCTCTATCTTTTTGAAAACACCACTACCGGCACACGCTTGCTGGCTGACTATTACATCTCTGTGGGCAAGGCTGGTGTGGGCAAAAATGTGGAGGGCGATCAGCGCACGCCGTTGGGGGTGTATTTCATCACCAGCAATCTGGACCCCAAGAGTTTGAAAGACCTCTATGGCTCAGGCGCTTTGCCAGTGAACTATCCCAATGTTCTTGACTTGCGTAGGGGGAAAACGGGAAGCGGCATCTGGTTGCACGGCACGCCTTCAACCCAATTCACCCGAGCTCCACAGGCAACAGACGGCTGCGTGGCGGTGGCTAACCCCGATTTGACCCGCATCATCGCGACGGTGGAGATTCGCACCACACCAGTGCTGATTGGTAAAGATTTCCAGTGGGTTCGCTCCACCAACGTCAGCAGCGAAAGGCAGGCATTCAGTGACACCCTGCAAACCTGGGCACGCGCCAAGAAGCCGGGGCAAGAAAGTACGTTACTCAAGTTCTACGCCAGCGACTTCAGCGCCGAAGGGCGAGACTTGGGTCAATTCAGTGCTGGCTTGCGCGCCGAGGTGGCAAAACTGGGTAACCGGGCGGTACAACTCAATGACGTTTCGCTGATCCGCTGGATCGATGAGGCTGACACCATGGTGGCCACCTTCGGTGAGGTACTGGAAGGCGAAAAAACCGGCAGAACAGTCCGCCAATATTGGCAACGACGCAACAACGCTTGGAAGATTATTTACGAAGGAGCCATTGGGTAATCCCATTTGCACACCATGACAACACCGAACCAATCGATGCTTAAGCCGGTCCCTGGTCAGTTTTACGGTGCTGAGGTGTTTGCACGCCTGGTGCAGCGCTTTAAGGAAACACCTGCAACCGATGTGCACCAACGGTGGCTGCTGCTGGAAGCCGCCCACGTGGTGGGCCAAACCCGTTTGGGCCCGCACTGGCAAGTGCATGGCTTGATGTTGGCGCTGGCCTGGCAGACACGCGTCCCGCGAGAAATGCTGGGTCAGCTCTTTAGATTAGCGCTGGTGCCAATGGGGCATCTGGCAGGCCGCCTACCCATGGGGAACTCGGGGCGGGCCAACATCAGCGCGTTTCAGGCCATGCAGCCGTCCCCTGAGATTCTTCAAGTGATCGTTGAAGCACGCTCCCCCAAATCCCAATACCCTCTATGAAAAAGCTATTTCAATCTTCCATTTACATCCTGATCCCCTTGATTGCCCTGTCGGCGTCGGCTGCACAAGCACAGGTCACTATCACTGAAGCTTGGGTTCGGGCCACAGTGCCCAATCAGTCAGCCACAGGAGCGTTCATGCGCATGGCATCTAAAAAAGACACCAAGCTGATCTCTGCGAACTCGGATGCTGCGGGTGTCGTCGAAGTACATGAAATGACGATGGAAAAAGACATCATGCGGATGCGCGCTGTCGATGGACTTCAACTTGCGGCGGGTAAGCCTTTGGAGCTCAAAGCAGGTGGCTACCACCTGATGATGATGGATCTAAAAAAGCAGCTTAAAGTGGGTTTTGAAGTGCAGATCAGTCTGGTTTTTCAAAATGCCAACGGCGAACGCGAAACGGTCTACGTGCATGCACCGGTGGCCTTGAATAAGCCGAAATAGGGCGCAAGCACCAACGTATGCAGATATTGCGAACAACCATCGTCAAAGGAATGTTTTTCATAGCAGGACTGGCTTGTCTGCTTATTGCGCAACCGGCGTTCACCCAAGGTACCCCCCACACGGTGGTGCAAACCCAGCAAGTGCGCACCGAGCTTGTCGCCCATGCGCCTCAGGGTGTGGGCGTGGGGAAGTCGGTATGGGTAGGGCTTCAAATGGAGCCACAACCCGGATGGCACACGTATTGGAAGAATCCAGGTGACTCCGGCCTGCCCACAACACTGACTTGGACACTGCCAACGGGGGTGCTCGCGGGTGACGTTGCTTGGCCAACACCGCACAAAATCAGCATCGGAGACTTGGTTAACTTTGGCTACAAAGGCGAAGTGCTTCTACCCGTGCCCCTCACCATCACGTCCGAGTTCAAACCGCCCTTACTGGGCAAAGACCTGGAGATCAAACTCAAAGCCAGCTGGTTGATCTGCAGCCTGCAATGCATTCCACAAGACGGTGAATTTGCTTTAAAGATACCGGTGCAAGGTTCTACGGCCCTGTACGGCGGCCAATTTGAGGCGGTCAACCAATTGCAACCCACGCAATTGCAGCCGCTCCAGGGTTCCTTACCCCTTAGCACCGCCAGCGTGGAGGGGCAACGAATTCTGCTGGAAGTCAGGGGCTTGCCTGGCACGTTGCGCGGCCAGATGCTGGACTGGTTTCCCGAAACACCAGGCATTTTGCGCAATTCGGCTAAAGGAGTTGCGCCCGATACCGTATTAACGCCGACAACGTGGACGCAGAAATGGGATGGTGAACTCTGGCGCGCCGACCTGCCGCTGGACTCAGACCGCGTTGATACCCCAAAAACAATACCGTTCGTGCTGGTGCCTGCGGGGGGAAACGTCGCTAGTATCGGTTGGCAGATTAACGCGAACGTGCGGGGCATTTGGCCACCCCCCGCAGCTCGGATGCAAATATCACCGGCCTTGGCGGCCGCCTTGGAAGCCAATGCAATACAGACACAGACTCAGAAACTGACACAGTCAAAGCTACCCGCGTCTCTCATGGTTGCGCTATTGGGGGCATTTCTAGGCGGGCTAATTTTGAATTTAATGCCCTGCGTATTACCGGTGCTGGCCATTAAGGTGATGGGTTTTGCCCAGCATGTCGAAGATCGGCGCGCACACGCCGTCAGTGGCGGGGCTTACACCGCCGGTGTGTTGGTTTCATTTTTGGCACTGGGCGGCCTGATGCTGGGTTTGCGCGCTGCGGGGGCCCAATTGGGTTGGGGATTTCAGTTGCAGTCGCCCGCCATCGTCGCAGGGCTGGCGGCTTTGTTCACCTTGCTGGGTCTCAACCTCGCAGGCATGTTTGAATTTGAACAATTGGTGCCGTCCAGGTTGGTCGCATTTCAAACGCAACATCCTACCGTCAATGCATTCTTATCTGGTGTCTTGGCGGTGGCGGTTGCCTCTCCGTGCACAGCGCCTTTCATGGGCGCTGCATTGGGTATTGCCGTAACCCTGCCTGCCACACACGCCTTGTTGGTATTCGCTGCCATTGGCATGGGAATGGCACTCCCCTACCTTCTGGTGAGCCTAGTACCTGCGGCTGCAAAAGCACTGCCCCGGCCCGGTGTCTGGATGGACACGCTGCGCAAATTGATGGCCTTTCCTATGCTGGCTACGGTGCTTTGGTTGGTGTGGGTACTGGGCCAGCAAAGCGGCGTCAACGGTGCCGTCAGTCTCATGGCTTTGCTGCTGGGTCTGGCATTTTTGGTTTGGTCGCTTACGCTGAAAAGCCGTACGCGGTTGCTGCTATCGACGGGAGCCGTCGTATTGGTGTCGTGGGTGTTATGGGTTTGGGGTCCGCTGATTCTTCAAAATCAAGAGCCAACCGTATCAGCGACCCAAGGTCAGGAGCGCTGGCAGCCCTGGAGTGCAAGCAAAGTGGACGCTCTGGTGTCCGCTGGCCAGCCTGTGTTTGTGGATTTCACCGCAGCCTGGTGCGTTACTTGTCAGTACAACAAAAAAACGACGTTGGAAAACGCGAGTGTTCTTGCAGAATTTGATGCCCGCAACGTTGCGTTGCTGCGGGCCGACTGGACCCGGCGCGACCCCGCTATTACGCAAGCCTTGTCAGGGCTGGGACGCAACGGAGTGCCTGTGTATGTGTTGTATCAAACCGGTCGTGACCCTATTGTTCTGTCTGAAATACTAAGTACAGGGGATGTGCTTGCAGCATTGGCGAATTGAATCAGGCTCCGATCGCAACCTATACAACGACATTTGCAAGCCAGTGTCCAATTCGCCCGTTGTTAATCAAACAACTCATTCAACCAAGATTTTTGCTTGCGATAACCATTTTTGTGTCTGAAATCCGAATCTGAGAAGTCGGGACGTCGCACAGGTTGACTGTACGATTGAGGATGCGACTGAGGGTGAGTTTGCGCCACAACTTGCGGCGGTATCGGCATGAGTGAAGCGCTACGCTCGATTAATTTATCGAGCTCTCCTCGGTCCAACCACACCCCACGGCACTGGGGGCAATAATCGATTTCGATACCTTGACGGTCAGTCATAACTAGCGTGGCGTCACTACAGTGTGGACATTTCATGGTTTGCTTCTTTCAAAGTGAATGTGTATCGGGTAAAAAGCTACAGGTTGGGCTTCACGTCATAGCTGCAGTCAACTATCGGTCAAGAGAGTTTCAATTAACTGTTGCAACGCAATGAAATCTGGTGCACCTACATATTTTTTAATAATCCTGCCGTCTCTATCGATGAGAAACGTTGTTGGAGTGAGCTTAATGTCACCCCATTCCTTTGCCACTTGCCCTGAGCTATCTAGGGCAACTTTAAAAGGTAGTTGACGAGTTTTAACAAAATTGAGAACCCAATTCGGTGGGTCGTAACTCATGGCGACTGCTATCGTCTCGAAGCCCCTAAGGTGAAATTTTTTGTAGATATCGACGAGTTCGGGCATCTCCTTCACGCACGTCGCGCAGGTTGTTGCCCAAAAGTTGATCAGAGCGACTTTGCCTTTGATGTCACTTGTGCTGATCGTGCTCCCGTCCAGTAGTAAGTACCGCGACTGCGGAGCTAACTCCCGAACACCACATCCCGTCAATGCTGTCGTTGCCATACTCCCAGCGGCGGCCAGAGAAGCGAGGAACAGCCGCCGACTATTTAAATGGGCGGAGTCTACCGCGCGACTTTGGTTAGTCATCACAATTCACTCGGCTGAAGTTAGAAATTTTGCATACGGTAGTGGCCCGAAAATATTGCAATCCAATGCCCTAATGTCAATTGTCCCAGTCGCCACCACCGATATCAGCGCCCCCATCATCCCAAGCGGTATTACTAATTCCAAAGTCTGTGCCGCCCATTTCGGTGTTAGTGGAGACTGGCTCAACGTTCTTATTCACGGTGCTTTCAGTCTGCGCACTTGAACGGTTTTGATCACCCATGATGTTGCGTCCGATAGCTTGCGCCGCCATCACTCCTGCACCCACTGCCAGACCCGTGGCAACACCCCCAGCAATTCGACTCCCCATACTGGGCTCAGCGGCTTGCTGTGGGTAGCCTGGTTGATATCCGGGCTGTGGATATGCAGGTTGCATGACACCAGCACCACCAGCTCCGAAAGTTTGCGGACCATTTAGTCCGGTGTTGTTGGCGTATTGCGGATGTTGGGCAGCGGCCCCGGCGTTGCGTTTTCGAAAAAAGAAAAAGGCAGCAGCCATCACTCCACCAGTGAGCAGCAGCGGTAGCAGCCATGATGATGTTGTGGACACTGGCGAAGGCGTGGAGTAGCTACTTAGGGCACTGGATATGGGCTTTACAACAGACTTGGTGGCAAGCTGTGCGCGTAGGGCTTGAACCGCTTCGGCTTTTGCAAACGGGAGGCCAGGGGCATATTTCTCAGCGTTGGATAGAGACTCCCGAGCGCGGTCCAGTTTTCCTTGGCGCGAATACAGTTCAGCCTGCACAAAGTAGGCTTTGGCGCTCTTGGGATAAGAGATCAAAACCTGTTGCACCATCACTTGCGCTTCATCCAGTTTTCCAGCTTTTGCAGTAGCGTAAATGTCGTTCATGCTGGGTGAAGACTGCGCCATGGTGGAGCCCACCGAAAGGAGCGAAGCGACCATGAGCAGCTTCGCGAAAAGCTTTAAAAGAGATTGCATTGAATTCCTTTTGGGAAGATATTGATTTCTGGTGAATAGATAACGTCTAAACAGCGGCTTTGCCGCACTGCACGCAAAAACGCGCACCCGCAACAAGGGTCGTCGCGCACTGTGTGCAACGTGCAGGCTGCATGGAGGTTCCACACTGCTGACAGAATTTCGCATCCACTGCGTTTAGTGCCCTACATCCGGGGCAACTGATACCGCCATTGTTATTTGTAGGCTGGGTTTGTATGGGGCTGCCATAGTGGCCGCCGTGCGATCCATGCTGATTGCCGTGGTGCCCACCGCCGTGACCCCCACCATGTCCCCCGCCGTGGCGTCCGAATAAATTGTCAAAAATGCTCATGGCTGTCACTCCGTTGTATTTAAAAATGTGAATTCGATATCAGCCGCATATAGGCTGTAAAAAGTGCAAACCTCACTTGCGCAGCAAACGCAAACCGTTAGCCACCACCAGCAGGCTGGCACCCACATCGGCAAAGACGGCCATCCACATGGTGGCTCCGTCAAAAGCCGCCAAGGCAAGGAACACGGCCTTGATGCCCAACGCCAGGCTAATGTTTTGGTACAGCACGGATTGGGTCTTTTTGGACAACGCAATCGCTTCCGGGATGCGGCGCAGGTCGTCGTTCATGATGACTACGTCGGCAGCTTCCATCGCGATGTCGGTTCCCGCTGCTCCCATGGCTATGCCAACATCCGCGCGTGCAAGCGCGGGAGCGTCATTGATGCCGTCCCCCACCATCGCGCATACGCCGTATTGGGCTTGCAAACTTTCAATGGCGGCCAGCTTGTCTTCGGGCAGCAAGTTGCCGCGTGCATCGTCAATCCCGGCTTGTTTGGCAATCGTTTGTGCAGTGACCGTGTTGTCGCCGGTCAGCATGACAGTAGCAACGCCAAGCTGTTTCAGCTGCAGCAGTGCATCACGGCTGCTTTCTTTGATGGTGTCTGCTACCGCAAAAATAACCAGAACCTGCGTGCTGGATGCCAGCAAGGTGACCGTGCGCCCCATGGTTTCCTGGTCTTTCAAATAGGCCTCGATAGTGGAGCTGCACAGCCCTCGCTCTTCGATGAGCCTGTGGTTTCCCAGCACCAGCATCTGCCCGTCCACGCGTGCCTGCACACCGCGACCGGGCAACGCTGTAAATTCTTCCAATGTGCTGCTTCCAGAGTCAAGGCTTTGTGCAATGGCTTTGGATACCGGGTGGTCTGACTGCGCTGCGATATCGGCGGCCCAGCGCAAAACTTGCCATTCCGGCAAATTGGATGCCACAAACTCTGTAGCAACTAGTTTGGGTTTACCTTCGGTAATCGTTCCTGTTTTGTCCAGCGCAATCGCTTTAATGCGGTGGGCCTGCTCCAAGTACACGCCGCCTTTCATCAAAATGCCCCGGCGGGCAGCCGCCGCCAAGCCGCTCACAATGGTCACCGGGGTAGAGATGACCAAGGCACACGGGCAAGCGATCACCAGCAGCACCAGTGCTTTATAAATCCAGGCGTACCAGTCGCCGCCCAAAAGGAGTGGCGGGATGATGGCAATGGCCAGCGCGATGGCAAAAACCACCGGGGTGTAGATGCGAGCAAACTGGTCTACAAACCGCTGCGTGGGCGCCTTTGCGCCTTGCGCTTGCTCCACCGCATGAATGATGCGCGCCAAGGTGCTGTCGTTCGCCGCGGCGGTTACTGAATATTCAAACGTGCCTGACTCATTGATGGTGCCGGCAAAGACTGGATCACCTTCGGTTTTCTCTACCGGCATGCTCTCGCCCGTGATAGGCGCTTGGTTGATGGTGGAGCGGCCTTTGACAATTTTGCCGTCCAGCGCAATGCGCTCTCCAGGTTTGACGCGCACCTGTGCGTTTAGCGCCACCGACTTGGCGGCCACGTCCAACCAACTACCGTCAGCTTGCAAAACCGTGGCACGCTCGGGGGTCATTTGCAACAGGCCCTGAATAGCATTGCGCGCGCGGTCCAGGGACTTGGCCTCGATAAGCTCCGCAATAGTGAACAGCACCATCACCATGGCCGCCTCGGGCCACTGGCCTAAGAGCAATGCACCTGTGACTGCAATGCTCATCAGGGCGTTGATGTTGAGATTGCCGTTGGTGATAGCAATCCAACCCTTTTTATAGGTGGTGAGACCACTGCCCAATACGGCGGCCAAGGCCAGTGTTGCCACCACCCAGACCGGCATACCCGCCCATTGCACTGTCTCGGATGCAGCCGCCGCCACACCAGCCAGTGCCAAGGGCCACCACGGTTTGGCCTTTTCTGGCGCGGGTGGCGCCCCTGTTGATGCACTGTTGGCTATTTCAGGGGTGAAGCCGAGCGAACGGACCGCTTGCAAAATGGGCTCAATGGCGCTGGGCTCGTGCGTGACGGTGAGCACGCGTTGCATCAGGTTGAACTCCATGCCAGACACACCCGCCATGCCACCCAACTTGCTGCGCAACAGAGCCTCTTCGGTGGGGCAGTCCATTTGCAAAATGCGAATGGGGGTTTGCACGCCGTTGGCTGTGGTTACAGCCGCACCTAGTTTGGAAGGGGAAGCTTCGGTATCACCGCCACAACAATCTTGCACTCGCGCAATAACGGATGCAACGGGCTGCGCACTGCATGCACTACCAGCGTGGTCATGTTTGTCGTCATGGTCATGACTGTGGTCATGGGGATCGTGTGCGTGTTTTGCTGACATGGATATTTCCAAAAGATTTCAGCAAATTACACAACCTGAAGTTACTGTAGAGTCAAATTAATTTTTGTAAAGCTATATGAAAATCGGCGAATTGGCCCAGGTCGCTCAAACCACGGTGGAAACCATAAGTTAAATAGATGAGAGCCACGTGGCAGTCCACATGGGCAATTGGCGCGCTCGGGCAATCAAATTTTTGTGCAATAGCTTTGAACTCCGCAAAAGTTGCACCACGCTTCCCGCGAGACTGACTACGAAATTAATTGCCACCTCAGTCACTGATTAATAGAGCTGCGTGATTTCCTACTTCTGTTTTCGTATTTATATCCTATGGGGGAGGATAGGATATGGTGGAATGCCAAATGGAGAAATGCAATGCAAGCTCAAACAGTCAACATAGACAACCTTTCGTCGGCCCGATCTGCTTCGAGTTTGTGCGTATTGATGACGCCAGCGCGCTGGATAGAGGTCTGTCGAATTTTGCTGACCGGACTCATCGCACTGCTGTATTGGCGCGAACTTGTTCCGCTGCAGGTGCTTTGGTTTGCCGTCGCAGTGGGTCTCTACCCATTGATCAAAACTGGCTTTCTGGATTTGATACATGAGAGAAAAATAGGCACAGAAATATTTGTCACCATCGCCACGCTCGTCGCTGTCCTAGGAGGTGAAACCGTCGCTGGTGCAGTGCTGATGGTCATCATTTTGATTGCCGAGTTCATCGCGGAACTGAACACAGATCGAGCTCGCGCGTCAATCAAATCGCTGATTGGATCGGTTCCGCAAATAGCCATGGTTCGTAGCAATGGAGGCGAACGGGTGGTGCCACTGGCCGAAGTAAAAGTTGGCGATATTGTTCTAGTACGGGCTGGCGAGAAAATCCCCGTCGACGGGCACGTCACTGGTGGACAAGCCTCGTTGAACGAAGCTCCGATTACTGGCGAGAGTGTGCCCAAGGACAAGACAGCGGGGGACTGGGTCTTTGCAGGTACCGTTGTCGATTCAGGTGCCCTGGACATCAGGACCGACAAAATCGGCATCGATACGACCTTCTCCCGGATCATCGCGTTGGTCGAAAATGCCGAAGCAAAACAGGCACCGGTGCAGAAGCTTGCAGACAAGGTTGCGTCGTGGTTAATTCCTGTCGTCTTTGTCTTTCTGATCGTGGTGTATTTGGTCACGCGGGACGTTCGGACCATCGTTACCTTGATGATTTTTACGTCACCAGCGGAACTCGGTTTGGCGACTCCTCTGGTCATGATTGCGGCCATCGCGCGTGCCGCTCGAAGCGGCATCTTGATTAAGGGTGGTCTTTACCTCGAAACACTGGCCAAGGTCGACACAGTGGTGTTCGACAAAACGGGCACGCTGACCGCCAATAAGCCGGATGTGGTGCGCATCGAGTCTCGCAGTGCTGCGTTTTCTGAAGCAGAACTACTACGCTTAGCGGCCGCAGCTGATCGGCGCTCGGCGCATCCGTTGGCAAAAGCGGTGGTGAACTATGCCGAGCGAACCCAGGTTATCGTGCCAGAGCCAGAACAATATGAGCAACTACAGGGACGAGGCGTAAAAGCCACTATTGAAGGCCGTAAGGTACTGGTCGGAAACTCAGCGTTGTTACGAGAGAGTGGCGTGGCTTTCACGACGGCTGCCGAGAATGGCGGACAAACGCCGATCCATATTGCAGTGGACGGTCAGTTTGTTGGTGTCATCTTTATCGCTGACACTCTCCGGCCTGGTGCTCGCGATGCTCTGAAGAATCTTAAGGATAGCGGCGTTAAACGAATCGTTATGTTGACAGGGGATAACGCAGCAACCGCCAAGGCTGTGGCCGACGAGCTAGGTTTGGACGAAGTTCGATCTGACCTCATGCCGGAAGATAAGGTGCCGCCATTGCTGAACTGCAAAAATTGGGCCATCGTGTGGCAATGGTTGGCGATGGCATCAATGATGCGCCGGCATTGGCGCGCGCAGATGTTGGGATTGCCATGGGCGGTGGCGGCACACAAGCCGCGTTGGAAGCCGCCGATATTGTGTTGATGACGGACGACTTGTCAAAGATCGCTGGTGCACGCGCCATTGCTCGTCGCGCTTACCGGACCGTGCAAGAAAACTTGTCTGTCGGCGTCGGGGTAGTACATGTGCTCGGCATAGCTGCTGCTTTGCTGGGGTGGATTGGCCCCATAGAGGCTGCCATCATCCACTTGGGGC
Organism: uncultured beta proteobacterium; assembly: GCA_903951445.1. Taxonomy (GTDB): domain Bacteria; phylum Pseudomonadota; class Gammaproteobacteria; order Burkholderiales; family Burkholderiaceae_C; genus Allorhodoferax. Next base: position 5,338 of record CAJBBZ010000090.1, on the reverse strand, counting down.
CAGACGTGTTGGTGTTCGTCAATTCCGTGAAGTTGTTGCGGGTTCGTATCCAGGGCGTTTAACTGTAGCAGCGATGTTAGATGCGCTTGTTGAGATTGGCGTTTCCGCAATCCAATGCCTCGCGGAAGCCGACACAGGCAATAGGTGTCGGCTTCGGATTACCCTCAGAGAATGCGCTTCATGTTGCGGTAACTTCCTTGGGTGATGAGCGTGATGCTGGCGTTGTCGTTTGACCGATTTCGCCAAAACCAGCCGTGCTTACCATCAAATGCCGCCACCAGCGTTCCCTTGTCGCCCATGGACTGCTTGCCTTTGCCGTACCCATGGTAAAAATCTTTCGGTGGATTGATGGGGTCACCATGGGTATCGAAATTCACAGCCCCTCCCTGAACAGTCCATTGGTAGGTCACTTGGGCGCCTTTTGACATATCGAGCTTGATCTCGGCTGATTCTCCAGGCTTGAGCGTGAACGCGATTTCGTCCGCTTTTCCATTTGCGTTGACCGTTGCGGTTTGAGTTGCCACGGCGGTGACACTGGCGGGTCTCTCAGTGGACGGTGCAGGTGTGCTCGTCACTTGCTGCTCCGCTTCATTTACGAGAGACACTTTGATCTCACCCATACGCTTCAAGCCAAGAATGCTCCCAACGCCTGTAGGGTCTATCCCGTATTCAGCCGGAAGAATGGCAGTTAACAACAGCACCGCAGCGGTAAGCGCCGCAAGAAAAGTGGAGCGCATCAATTGCCGCGAGCTAGGCAATTCGGCACGGTTTGGGAATTCAGTGTTGTACATGTTCATGTTCTCCGATGTTAGGAAACAAAATATCCGGTGAGCTGATAGCCCATCAGCAAAAAGCCAGCACACATCAGTGCGACGTTGGCGGTGTAGGCGTGGCTAATGAAACTGCGTGTTCTGCGCCAGTAGCCCATCAAGATGAGGATCGCAAACAAAGCCAGGAGTTGACCGATTTCAACGCCTACATTGAACGCAAGCAGGTTAGGCACTAGACCATCGCTGGAAACTTCAAACTCCCGAATCTTCGTTGCCAGGCCGAACCCGTGAAAGAAACCGAAGACAAGAGTAGCGGCTTTGGTATTTGGCTGGAATCCAAACCACCTTTGAAAAGCCCCTAGGTTGTCTAGCGCTTTGTAGACAATCGACATGCCGATGATGGCGTCGATCAAATAAGCGCTAACGCTGGTTCCATAGTAGACACCGGCGATTAAGGTTGCTGAGTGCCCTAGTGCAAACAGGCTGACATAGACGGCTACATGCTGGAGTTTGTAGAGGAAAAAAATCACTCCAAACAAAAATAGCAGGTGGTCGTAACCGGTCACCATGTGCTTGGCGCCCAAGTAGACAAACGGCAGCAGATTCACGCCAGAAATTTCCTGGATGTAGCCTTTGTCGCCTTCAGCTACACCATGGGCGAAGACATTGACACATAAAAACAAGAGAAGACTCAGCCCGACCAGCAAGGGTCTAAGGTGAGCACGTAAACCGAATGGCAAACGCCAGTCGGTCTCCAAGCGAGACAGAACCATAATTACTCCAACAAATGATTGAATGACTGAGGCACGTGCTGTACCCCAAGGGTTTCAAGCAGCTTTTGATTTGGGAGGCCGCTCTAATACGCCTACAAGCGCGTTTGTCAGACTGTCTTGCGGCCGAAATCCCCATTGGCGCAGGCCAAATTCAGAGACCGTTGTATGTTCTGGCGGTAGAAACAAGGACTCGTGAGTATGGTCAACATTGGAGTGACCATGCTGGTGACTCGATGGCATATCTTCTGTTGAATGGTTGGCATGCTCATACATAACGACATCCGATGCGTAACTTTGGGCTGACGCCAATTGTTGTAATTGACTACCCATCATTGGGTCATGTGACAAGGACAAGCCTGCACTCAAAAGCGTCAGTATCAATGTCAATAGCGCACACGCCATCACGACAATGATTGTCGGCAGTGATTGTCTACTTAACATGCGTTTTTTGGCATAGATGCCAGCGAATTAAAGGTATTTTGTAATCGCTTTGAACTCACGGATGGTCTCATCCGCACCTTGGATGCCATCACGTACAGCATGTTCCAGGCAGTTATCGATGTGGTCGTGTACCAGCGCTTTCTTGGCGTTACCAACGGCACTTTCTACCGCCTGTAGCTGTTGGGCAATGTCCAGGCAACCGCGCCCTTCTTCCATCATCTTGATGATTCCCTTGAGGTGACCTTCGGCCCGTTTGAGCCGCTTGATGATGTCTGGGTGGGATGCATGTGTCGTCATGGCTCTATCATATCCTGAGGGGGGGGATAATACTACGACGTCGCAGCCATGCAGGGATATCTGAATACCCATGGACTAGTGTTTTCGCTGGCACCTCTGAAGTGGCGACGAAAACTATGAAACCACGTTTGAATTGAATAATATTTGGAGAGATATGAAAATCGGTGAATTAGCCCAGATCGCGCAGACCACGGTGGAAACCGTGCGCTACTACGAGAAGGAAGGTTTGCTGCCCGAAACGGTCCGCACGGCGGGCAACTTCCGGGTTTACGGCCCTGCCCATCTAGAACGTTTGCGCTTCATTCGCAATTGCCGCGCACTCGACATGAGCCATGATGAAATCCACACACTACTGGACCTGGTTGACGAACCCTCTGAGGGCTGAGGCGCCATCAACACTGTCTTTGATCAGCACATAGCCCATGTGGATGAACGTATCCGGGAGTTGATGCACCTGAAAGAGCAACTTACCATGCTGCGCCAACAGTGCCAGACCGAGCAGCCGGTGGACGCCTGTGGCATTTTGCAAGGCCTGGCCACTATGGAAACTGAAGCCAAACCCGAACGCCACACCCACCTGGGTTGACCCACGGCTAGGACACAAGAATGCAAAGCAAAGAACACTGGGAAAAGGTCTACACCACCAAAGCACCGAACAACGTAAGCTGGTTTCAGCCGCATGCGGAAACGTCCATGCGATTAATTCACAACGCCGGACCGGGACGCGATGCCGCCATCATCGATGTGGGCGGTGGCGCTTCGACATTGGTGGACGATCTTCTGGATGGTGGCTACCGTGCACTCACTGTGCTGGATTTGTCTGGTGCTGCACTGGACGAGAGCCGGCGGCGGCTGGGTGTCAAAGGCGAGAGCGTGCGTTGGATGGAAGCAGACATCACGCAGGCGGAGTTTGAGAATGACAGCTTTGACATCTGGCACGACCGTGCCGTGTTTCACTTTTTGACCACGGATGAGGACCGCAAAGCTTATGTAAAGCAAGTGCTGCGCGCACTTAAACCCGGTGGCCACGTCATCATGGCGACCTTCGGCTCCAACGGACCAACCCAATGCAGTGGGCTACCGGTGATGCGCTATGCACCGGAAGAACTGCACTCGAAATTTGGCGAGGCATTTACCTTGCTGGCCCACGAAGAGCAGTTGCACCACACGCCTTTCGGTACCGACCAACAGTTCATTTATTGCATGTGCAGAAAGATGTCCCAATGACCGGTTTACACCGTGCTGCCTGGCCTGCCCTGGGAGCGGCCATTTTGTTTGGAGCCAGCACACCGTTTGCCAAGCAGCTCATTGGCGATGGTGCGGGTCTTTCGTTTCCGTTTCTGTTGGCAGGCTTGCTGTACTTGGGGAGCGGATTGGGATTAACAGTCACGCGTCTGGTACGTGATCGCGGGTGGCTGCCCGCGGGCCTGCCTGCAAATGAGTGGCCTTGGCTACTCGGCGCGATTGCGTTTGGCGGGGTACTGGGGCCACTCCTATTGATGGTTGGCCTCGCAAACACCACGGCAGCAACTGCATCCCTCTTCCTGAATCTGGAGGCAGTGCTGACAGCGGTGCTGGCCTGGCTGGTGTTTAAAGAAAGTACAGATCGCCGCATCGTGCTGGGCATGGTCCTGATCGTGGCTGGTGGGGCTGTATTGGCATGGCCGACGGGTGAGGCAACTGCCTCAGGGTTGGGGCCGCTGGCCCTGGCTGGTGCCTGCTTGGCCTGGGCCATAGACAACAACCTCACACGCAAAGTGTCGGCGTCGGACGCCCTATTTGTTGCGGGCAGCAAAGGGCTCGTGGCGGGTTGCGTCAACACTTCGCTGGCGTTTATGCTTGGTGCCTCTGTTCCTGCATTGCCTTTGCTTTCATCAGCGATGTTGATCGGTTTTCTGGGATATGGCTTGAGCCTGGTGCTGTTTGTGCTGGCACTACGTGGGTTGGGAACGGCGCGTACCGGAGCGTATTTTTCAACAGCGCCTTTTGTGGGCGCTGCAATTTCCATCGCAGTTTTTGCCGAACCTGTGACAACCAGCTTTTGGGTGGCGGCAGCGCTCATGGCCGCTGGTGTCTGGTTGCACCTGACAGAACATCATGCGCATGAACATGAGCATACGGCGCTAAACCATGCACACAAGCACCACCATGACGCGCACCATCAACACGATCACGAATTTGAATGGGGCGGCGTGGAGCCGCACAGCCATGGGCATCAGCACGTCCCACTGAAGCACCGCCATGCGCATTTCCCGGATGTACACCATCGGCATGGGCACACCTAAGTTTGGCACTTGCGTTTTAGGCCCGAAGTCGTTTTAAGGAACTCAATTATGCAAAGAAGGACCGCCTATATTTTGGCGCTGGTGGCGATCATCGCTTTGGGCACTGGATGGTACTTTTTCAATCAGGGCACGCAAGGCCAAGAGTCCACAGCGATCGATCGTTCAGCCCTGGTTCGTATGCATTCACCCAGCGAGGGCCGCGTGGATGCGCCAGTGGTCATCGTTGAATTCTTTGACCCGGCTTGCGGCACCTGCCGTGAGTTTTATCCCTGGGTTAAGCAGCTAATCGCGGAGAACCCTGGACGCATTCGTTTGGTCATGCGTTACGCACCTTTTCACAAGGGTTCTGACAAAGTGGTTGCCGTTTTAGAAGCAGCTCGTCGTCAAGGGAAATTCTGGCAAACGCTGGAAGCTTTGTTTGATAGCCAGGACGAGTGGGCATCAAATCACACTGCCAAAGTAGATTTGACGTGGAAGCATCTAAATGGAATTGGCCTGAACCTAGAGCAGCTGGCTTTTGACATGACTGCACCGGACCTCCAGCAAGCCATTGCACAAGATCTCCAAGATGCGAACACACTCGGTGTATCGCAGACACCGGAATATTTCGTGAACGGAAAGCCGCTACCTTCCTTTGGGTTTCAACAACTGCGGGAGTTGGTGGCTGATGAGCTCGCCAAAACTCGTTGACTAACTTCAATTGTTCGCAGTTGAATTCCAGTCCGATCCATTTAACACCTGGAACGGAATGGTTAGTGACTGCTTCTACGTT
>CAJBBZ010000089.1 GCA_903951445.1 uncultured beta proteobacterium | reverse complement strand
TGGAAAGAAAAAAGCGCTGCTGGCGCACATCATCAACACCCAAAACTGGAGCCAGGTGTTGGTCTTTACCCGCACCAAATTCGGCGCCAACAATGTGGCCGAATACCTCGAGAAAAACGGCGTTAGCGCCATGGCCCTGCACGGCAACAAAAGCCAGGCGGCGCGCACCCAGGCGTTGGCCGGTTTCAAGAGCGGCGATGTGCGCGCACTAGTCGCCACCGACATTGCCGCGCGCGGTATCGACATCGACGACCTGCCGCATGTGGTGAACTATGAAATCCCCAACGTCAGCGAAGACTATGTGCACCGCATTGGCCGCACTGGCCGCGCCGGCGCCGATGGCACGGCCATCAACCTGGTCTGCATGGACGAAGAAGGCTTTATGCAAGACATTGAGCGCTTTACCAAGCAGCACCTGGAAGTGCAAGTCATCCCCGGCTTTGAACCCGAGCCGGGCGAGCGCGCCGAGCCCATCGCCATGGGCCGCCAAACCATTTGGGGCGGCGCAGGCAAGCCACCCAGCCGCGATGTGATGCAGGCTGCCGCCAAAGCGGCGCGCACCGAAATGCTGCAACGCGTACGTGAAAAGAAAAGCACCGGTGGCCCTGGCGCCGGTCCGCGTGGGCCGCGTAACGGCCCGGGTAATGGAAACGGTAACGGCCCTGGCAATGGCCCGCGCAACGGCCCACCACGCCAAGGCGCAGGCCGCAACGGCCCGCACCGCCCACCGCGCGACCCCGGCTACCCGCGTGACGCTGGCTTCCCCCGCGATGCCGGATTCCCGCGTGACGATGACGGCCCTATGGCCCACGAAGACCAGCCCCCGCGCTCGCATGATGCGCGTGCACACCAGAACCGCAATCCGCTGGCCAACCCCACGATGAAGAATTTCCCCAGCGAGCCGCGGGTCCCCCGCGCCCCTGGCGGCCAACCCGACCCGATGCGCACCAGCGTGGACATGATGGCCGAGCGCGGCGCACGCCGTGGCGGTGGTGGTGGCTACCAAGGCAAGCGCCCCAATGGCGGTGGCGGCGGTGGCTTTGGTGGCGCACCCGGCGGCTTTGGCGGTGGACCACGCCCCGGCGGCCCGCGTGGCCGTGGCGGCCCAGGCGGCGGCAACCGCGGCCCTGCGCGCTAAGCCTTCCCAGCTTGTTTGCCTGGCGGCATGCAAACAAGCACCTTCATGGTCGCGAATTGGCAAGCGCGCTGGGGCGCAGTAATGTCGAATACAGTATGGTCGCCTGCGGCCTTTGTACTTCGTCAGGCAGAAAGAACCCCGCGCTATGAACCACCCCAAAGCTGAAATCTCGCCCGCAGGCCAAAGTGACCTGCGCCACCACCTACACCCCTACACCCAACTGCGCCAGCTAGAGCAAGACGGCCCGCTGGTCATCGTGCGCGGCGAAGGTGTGCAAGTGTTTGACGAACATGGCAAAGCCTACATCGAAGGCATGGCCGGCTTGTGGTGTGCATCGCTGGGCTTTTCGGAAAAGCGCTTGGCCGAGGCCGCGCACAAGCAGATGCTGACGCTGCCCTACTACCACTCGTTTTCGGGCAAGGTGCCAGGCCCCGTCACTGAGCTGGTGGAAACCCTGGTGCGCTGGTCGCCTATCCCGGGTGCGCGCTTGCTGTTTGCCAACTCAGGTTCGGAGTCCAACGACACCGCCTTCAAACTGGTGCGCTATTACAACAACGCCAAAGGCCGCCCGCTTAAGAAAAAAATCATTGCCCGCAACAAGGGCTACCACGGCGTCACGGCCGCTGCGGCATCCCTGTCCGGCCTGGGCAGCATGCACCAAAACTTTGACCTGCCCCTGCCCGGCATTGTGCGCGTCAGTTGCCCGCATTTCTATGGCTTTGGCCTGCCTGGTGAAACCGAGGCCGATTTCGTGACTCGCCTGCTCAAAGAATTAGAAGACACCATACTGCGCGAAGGCCCGGACACCGTGGCCGCCTTCATCGCCGAGCCGGTGCAAGGCGCGGGCGGCGTCATCATCCCGCCGCCCGGCTACTTTGCCGGTGTGCAGGCGCTGCTTAAAAAATACGACATCTTGTTTTTGGTGGATGAAGTGATTACCGCCTTTGGCCGCCTGGGTAAAAACTTCGGTACCGAGGTCTACGACCTCAAGCCCGATATGGTGACCGTGGCCAAGATGCTGACCTCGGCCTATGTGCCCATGTCCGCGCTGTATGTGTCCAACGAGATTTACCAAGCCATTGCCGATGCCAGTGCCGAGATCGGCGTCTTCGGCCATGGTTACACCTACAGCGGCCACCCGCTGGCCTGCGCCGTGGCGCTGGAAACCCTGCGCATTTACGAGAGCGACCAAATTCTTGCCCATGTGCAAAAAGTGGCTCCGCGTTTGCAGCAAGGCATTCAGGCCTTCAAGGACCATCCGCTGGTAGGCAACGCCCGCGGCCTAGGCCTGATCGGCGCTATCGAACTGGCCGCTGACCCGGCCAATCGCACGCCCTTTGACCCCAAGCGCGGCGTGGGTGCTTATTTGGTGAAGCGGGCGCAGCACCACGGCTTGATTCTGCGGGTACTGATGGGCGATGTGATCGCCTTCTCACCGCCCTTGATCATCACCGAAGCCGAAATCGACACCATGCTGGCGCGTGCGAAGCTGGCGCTAGACGACACCTTGGCATGGGTGCGGGGCGCTTAAGCCGCCCGCACAAACAAAGTCGCAAGCGGGTCCGGCCCGACCTGGCGGCTCCAGTGGCCGTGTACCTGCGGATCGAAAGTGGCGCCCTCGGGCAGCAGGTCGGCGCTGAAAAAATGCTGGCCTGGCCCGAACACCCTCGAGATGCCGCCTTGCAAGCCGATCTCCATCTGTCCGCCCAAAATAAACACCCATTGCGGGTGCGTGGCGCAATGAAAACTGCTGCGAAAACCCACCGGGCTGTGGCGCAGCTGGTAGCCGCCGCTGGCAAATAATTCGGACAGCATGGATTGCGGCGTGCCCTGCCCCAGGGGCAGCGGCTCTTGCCGAAAACGCGCCCGGCCATCGCTGTCGGTAAACAAAACTACGCGGGTAAAAACAGACATCTGTCGTCCTCGGTTGGGGGGCACCAGGCCAGCGTGCTTGGCAGGCTCGTAGTTACCGTCATAAAGGCTTCCTTCGTCCTCGGTTGGGGGGCACAAGGCCACGGTGCTTGGCAGGTTCGTGGTAACCGTCACAAGAGACCTCCACCGCCCTTGGTTCGCGGGGCCGTGTCGGCACAAAGCAGCGGGGCGTCGCTGGCGGCGCACCATTATGGGCGGGCGCTGAGGCACAATGTCCGCTATGCGAATCCTCCACACCATGTTGCGCGTTGGCAATCTCCAGCGATCTATCGATTTTTACACCCAGGTGCTGGGCATGAAGCTCTTGCGCACTTCGGAAAACCCGGAATACAAATACACCCTGGCCTTTCTGGGCTACGGCAGCAACCCGGACCATGCCGAGCTGGAGCTGACCTACAACTGGGGCGTCGAGTCCTATGACATGGGCACGGCCTACGGCCATGTGGCCCTGGGCATGAGCGACATTTATGCCGCTTGCGAACAGATCAAAACAGCGGGCGGCAATGTGACGCGCGCGCCCGGCCCGGTCAAAGGCGGCACCACGCATATTGCCTTTGTGACCGACCCCGACGGCTACAAAGTCGAACTGATCCAACGCCTGGGCGCCGCCTAAGCCATGCAGTCTGCGGGCTTTGACCGGCGCGGCGCGCTGCTGGTACTGGGCTCGGCCACGGCCTGGAGCTTTGGCGGCACCATCGCCCGCTACCTGAGCGTTACCGAAAGCTGGACGATTGTTTTCTGGCGCGCTTTCTTTGCCTCGGTGTTTTTGCTCTGGTTCATGCTGCACCGCCAGGGCCTGCGCGGCACACTGCAATTGTTTCGCGCCATGGGCTGGGCCGGTGTCGCGGTAGGCGCGTGTTTTGCGCTGGCCTCTACCTGTTTTGTGGTGGCGCTGTCGTACACCACGGTCGCTAATATTTTGCTGATCCAAGCCGGGGTGCCCTTGATTGCCGCGCTGATGGCGTTTTTGCTATTTGGCGAGCGCGTGCCTTTGAACACCTGGGTGGCGATTGCCGCCGTGATCGGCGGCGTGGGCATCATGGTGTCTGAATCCTTGGGCGGCACGGTGTCGCCCATCGGCGATGGTCTTGCGGTACTGATTGCGCTGGCGTTTTCAGGCGCAACGGTGATTACCCGCCGCCACGCCGAAGTGCAAATGATGCCCGCCGTCTGCACCGGCACTTTGATGGCGACCTGCGTCGCGGCGGTCATGACACCGGCCTTTGTGGTCAGCCCAGTGGACCTGGGGCTGTTGTTTATGTTTGGCGCTTTCAACCTGGGCCTGGGCATGGCGTTTTTTGTAACTGGCGCGCCGCTGCTGCCCTCGGCGATTGCCGCGCTCATCGGCATTGCCGAGCCGGTGCTGGGGCCGCTGTGGGTTTGGTTGATTCATAACGAAATCCCCAGCCAGCGCACGCTGATCGGCGGGGCCGTGGTGTTTTTTGCGCTGCTCGGGCATATCCTGTGGCAGTTGCGCCAAAGCCGCTCGCAAGACCCCAGCGACCCAGCCTAGTGCCTGTATGCCTTGCGCCGGGGCTGCCTGGCGCGCTAGCCGCCTGGCCAGTGTCGGCAAAAAGAAAACTGCGCCTAAGCCTTGCGGCCACATGGGTTAGAGTTTGACCCGTCAGGGGCGCGCCCCTTCACCCTTACCCACCTTCTCGCCATGACTATTGTTGCCATCTCCCCCGCCGCCCGGCCCCATGTCCACCTGATCGACCACCCGCTGGTGCAGCACAAGCTCACGCTGATGCGCAAAAAGGAGGCTAGCACCAACAGCTTTCGCAGCCTGCTCAACGAGCTAAGCAGCCTGATGGCCTATGAAGTGACGCGCGACATGGCGACCCAGGACGTGCAGATCGAAACGCCGCTGGAAGTGATGCAAGCCAAGATGATCGATGGCAAAAAGCTGGTGTTTGTGTCGATATTGCGCGCAGGCAACGGCATTTTGGACGGCATGCTGAGCGTCGTGCCCGGTGCGCGCGTGGGCCACATCGGCCTGTACCGCGACCACGAAACCCTGCAAGCGGTGGAGTACTACTTCAAGATGCCTAAAGAGATGGAATCGCGCGACGTGGTGGTGGTGGACCCGATGCTGGCCACCGGCAACTCGGCGGTGGCGGCGATTACGCGCATCAAACAATGCAAGCCCAAGTCCATCAAATTCATGTGCCTGCTCACGGCCCCGGTGGGCATCAACACCTTGCACGAAGCGCACCCCGATGTAGAAATCTACACCGCCGCCATCGACCGCGAACTTAACGAACACGGCTACATCTTGCCAGGCTTGGGTGATGCGGGGGATCGGATTTTTGGGACGCAGTAAATGAATGAGGAAGTTCAGATTGCGTCGATGGCGCATTTGGGCTTTCGCTTGTTGAACGCTTGCTTGCGTTCAGCAAGCCAAGCGGTCAAAGCACCGAGGGCTGAAACGCAGTGGCTTCCTTGCGCTCGCTATAGCGGTCCACCAGATAGCTGGAGGCCGAACGCGTTAGCAGCGTGAACTTCACCAACTCTTCCATCACGTCCACCACACGGTCGTAATACGCAGAAGGCTTCATGCGCCCATTGCTATCAAACTCTTTATAGGCCATCGCCACCGACGATTGATTGGGTATGGTGATCATGCGCATCCAGCGACCCAGCACCCGCATCTGATTGACCGAATTGAAAGACTGCGAACCGCCGCTGACCTGCATCACGGCCAATGTCTTGCCCTGGGTCGGGCGCATGGCGCCAAGAGTCAGCGGTATCCAATCGATTTGCGTTTTCATAAGGCCGGTCATCGCACCATGGCGCTCCGGCGAACTCCAGACCATGCCTTCACTCCAAGCGCACAACTCGCGCAGTTCCACCACTTTGGGGTGGGTGTCCGGCGCATCGTCGGCCAAAGGCAAGCCGCTGGGGTTGAAAAACCGCGTTTCGCAGCCCATGGCCTGCAGTAAGCGGGCAGCCTCTTCGGCCAGCAAACGGCTGAAAGACTGCGTGCGCAACGACCCGTAAAGCAACAATATTTTGGGCGGGTGCTGCAGGAGGGGCAGGCCATGCAGCTTGTTGTTATCCGGCTTATCGAATAGATCGTGACGTAATTGGGGTAAATCGGCTTGGTGCATCAACAAATAAACTGTTTATGAGGGAGTGGGAGATAGAAGATTTTGTTACTTACTTGCAAGTATGCCTGCAAGTTTTTGCCTCGCATCAAGGCCGCTGCGGGTGGCTGCGCGGCGGGCGGCAAATCGGGCTTCGACATCGGCATTGGGAATCAGCTTGCCGGCATTTGCTGAGTCGAGTCCCATTTGCACCTCTTGGGCAAACCAAGCGTTGTAGACCGCAGGGTTTTGCTGCTGCACGAATTCGCGCAGCGATTGGGCGCCACTAAGGTCGACCCCGTTCGTCGCCCTGGTGACCTCTTCCTTGAGTGAATCGTCCACACTAAAAATACAGTTCAGTTCGTCCACAACATGCCCCAAATATCAAAAATCTGTAAAAGCTAGCGCTTTGTAAAACGTACTTAACATCTGGTGCCACCCGACCGTGACACCCCTGCCTAGCCGACAAAGGTGACCCCAGCGGCCTTCATTGCTTCAAATGCAGTAGGGACTGAGCAAAAATCAGATGCTATGTGCCCACTGAAATGCAACTGATATAGAAGAATCCACTTGCGATCCAATGCGTAGGCGTCTTTCTTATCTAAGGTAGCCGCCCAAGCTGTAATCATGGCAAGATGCTGGCCAGTTAGAAACAGCGAGAGAAGCGCAATGCAGTCATCGGTTTTTATGATTTTTTCAGCCAGTTCAATTGGGATGGTCAGGTTGTATTTGCGGCAGTAGTACAAAGTCCAGGCCATGGCGTCTGAACGGTGCCGCAATGCGCCATCGCGGAGGATTTCAATTATTCGTAAGGCGTACCGGACATTCCCTCTTTCCATCGTGCTGTCAAACAGTGGCTCTAAGATTGGAAGTAGCACCGGATTAGCAACCGCAAGTACGAGCAAGTAGTCAAGCGTCGCTACTTTCGCCGACGCATTTAAGTCACTCATTACAAGCGCGTTGGCCGCATACTTTAAAACGCTACCCTCTGGGTGCTTAGCGGCAAGTGAGGCAGCAAACTCCAGAAAATTGGTGCACTTGTATGCATCAACCGGGGCGCCTATCGGCAGCCGTAACGCTAGCTCAGCGACCCAAAGATCTCCAAAGGGCATTGTCGGCGTAAGGATTGCTGTTTTTTTGGGGTTTAGGCGAAGCCTAAAAGTGCTCAATTCTTCGTCCAATCGTCGAATAAAACGCTCAGCCTCATCAAATGAGTCACAGTAGAACGAATAATCATCAATGAATCGGGACGCTCCGTGTACCAGATCGCCGCGAACAAAATTGAACTCTTGCGTCAATTTTTCATCGATTCTGAACAGTATGATTTCTGCAATTACGTTTGATGTTCCAGGCCCGATCGGGAGCCCTTGCGTTTCGTTGCGAACGCATCCTCGAGCGGAAATGTCAAGATCGTTATGCCATCCACCCTTTGTTTTTTGCTTCGCGGCTGTTGTGCCGACTACAGCCCAGGGAATGGCGTGCGTGTAAACACTAGGAAAACAGCTTGCGATATCAGCTTTGGCCACATACCTTTGGTTGAAGGCGAGACGACGCACCCTTTCCGCTCTTGTCGCGAACTTTTCGTAATCCATAATGATTAATCGCTTATCGCGATGTTGGCGTGGGCGAATCATGCTAATGCTAGACGATTGGAATGCCTGTATTTCGGTCCAATTCGTTGCAATGCAATTTGCTAGCTGCGCATAGGCGATCGGATGTGGAATTGTGTAGGAGCGCGAAACGGCGTTGAATTTTGTTGCTCTGTACTCCACGATATCGAAGCCACGCGATTTGCCGAGTGGCTTCATTTCTAGTAAGGGAGCGGCAGCTACTGAAGTAAATGTCTCAGACCTGAAGATCGGGGGCATCTCCTCCTTCTTCTTTCGCTGCGCTGGTAGGTAGTTGTGCCCTAGTAATGCTTCATAAACAAATTCTGCAGGGATAGTCATTTTTTGACGGATTTTTGGGTAACTGTTAGTCGTGTTGTAGATGAAGTCACCTGAAGGTGATCGATGAGTCAGTGTTCAAGTAAATGCTTTACCGCAGGCTCTTCGCACCAGCCCTCACAACTCTCAGCTAAGTCTTTATGTTTAGCTACAGAGTCTTATTTGTGGGGCATAAAAAGCCCTGATAGCGAACAAACATGACACTACTCGGTGAGTATTTCAGTCGCCACACACAGGCATTAAAGCAATGTTATTTTAGATAAGTATTGCACATACTAGAAACGTATTCAGCACGACGGCAAGTTTTTCTTTTCAGTCACAGTGCCGGTCAGCGTTGCGCGTCAACCTCCAGCCACTGTGAGTAGTGGAGTTCAATCTATTTTGCCTCCCAAACGCATTCAGTCGAGCTTCGTATAAATCTACACCGCCGCCATCGACCGCGAACTTAACGAGCATGGCTACATCTTGCCGGGCTTGGGCGATGCGGGAGATCGGATTTTTGGGACGCAGTGAACGCGTGCTTTGTTCAGGCTCAGGGCGTGAATTCCAATCTGACCTTAAAGAAAAATAGCGACGGAAATAGCCACAAATAACCGTAAATATCCATAAAAAACCTTATGGATTTCCTGCAAATTTAGTTGCGCGGCCACTGCCGCGCGGCGTGCAGCAAGCGCAGGATGCGCAAGCGGTCTTCCACTTGGTCGTAAATCAAAAGGTAGTTGGGGTGGAGCACTAGCTCCCGTGTGCCAGGTACGCGACCAGGCCGCCCTAAGCCGGGTTGTTCAAGCAAGCGTTCGGCTTTTTCAGATATCAAGGTATCGAGCGCCAGTGCAGCGCGCGGGTTGTCTGCTTCGATGAAGGCGTAAATCGCTTCGCGGTCTTCAACGGACTCGGGCGTCCAAACCAGCTGCATCACTTTGCCGCATCGAGGCCGCTGCGGGTGGCTGCACGACGGGCCGCAAATCGGGCCTCAACATCGGCATTAGCAATGAGCTTGCCGGCATTGGCCGAGTCGAGTCCCGCTTGCACCGCTTGGGCAAACCAAGCGTTGTAAGCCGCAGGGTCTTGCTGGTGCACGAATTCGCGCATGAAATCACGCAGCAATTGGGCGCCACTGCGGTCGCGGCCTTTTGCCGCCGTGGTGAACTGTTCTTTGAGTGATTCGTCCACCCGAAAAGTAAAGGTTGCGTCGCCCATTTCCTGCTCCATGTGTTACAAAACCAGTACATGGTAGCACTGCTAACGACAGCCGTTAACGCCGCCTAGCCGCCCTCACCCCCGCCAGCCCTCCAATCGTCCCCAGCACTTTGCCCAGCCGCCCCGAGTCAGCTACTTCGATGGTGAAGGTCATCCAGGCGATGCCTTTGACGCTTTGGGTTTGCACGCCGATGACGTTCATTTTTTCTTTGGCAAACACCTCGGAGATATCGCGCAGCAGGCCTTGGCGGTCTACGGCTTCTACGGCTACGTCCACCGGGTAAACGCTGCCGCCGGTAGCTGCGCCGGCGGACTGGCCCCATTGCACTTCGATGACGCGGTCGCCGCTGCGTTGCACCATATTGCGCAGATTGGAGCAATCGGCGCGGTGCACGCTGACGCCTTTGCCGCGCGTAACAAAGCCGCTGATCACATCGGGCGGCGCGGGTTTGCAGCATTTGGCCAATTGCGTCATGAGCGAATCGACACCGACCACCAGCACGCCGCCTTTACCCGTGGGCGCGGCGCGTGGTTTTTTGAGGTGGACGACATCGTCCGCATCCGGTGCAGGCTCGGGCGGGCGCAGCAGGATTTCGATGTTGCGCAGCGAGAACTCGTCTTTGCCCACTACTTCAAATAAATCATCGGCGCTTTCAAAGCCAAGTTGCCCGGCCAGGTCGTCCAGCTTGAGCGCGGTTTTGCCTTCGCGCTGCAAGAGTTTTTCCACTGCTTCGCGGCCTTTGGCTACCGTTTGGTCTAGGGCCAGCGCATTGAAATAAGCGCGCACTTTGGCGCGTGCCCGGTGGCTGACCAAAAAGCCCAGCTCCAGGTTGAGCCAGTCGCGCGAAGGGCCGCCTTCTTTGGCGGTGGTCACTTCCACGGTTTGGCCGTTCTTAAGCGGCGTGTTCAGCGGCACCAGCACGCCATCGACCCGCGCGCCCCGGCAGCGGTGGCCCAGGTTGGTGTGCACGCTGTAGGCGAAATCGATCGGCGTGGCGCCTTGGGCTAGTTCCACGATGGCCGCGTCCGGCGTCAAGACATAAATGCGGTCGTCTAGCAGCGCCGCATCGCCTGCGCCGGGCGCGTTGCCGGGCTTGGCCGAAGCGCCCGACAGCTCGCGCTCCCAGGCCAGCAATTGGCGCAGCACCGCTATCTTGGCCTCGTAAGAACCGGTGGCCGATACGCCGCCATAGCCCTTGGCGCCCGCTTCTTTATAGACCCAGTGCGCGGCCACGCCGTGCTCGGAATGCTGGTGCATGGCGGTGGTGCGGATTTGCACCTCGATGGCCTGGCCTTGCGCGTCGCGCACCACGGTGTGTAGCGACTGGTAGCCATTGGCTTTGGGGCGGGCGATGTAGTCGTCAAACTCTTCGGTGACCGGCGTAAAGCGGCTATGCACCCAACTGAGCGCGGCATAACAATCAGGCACCGAGGGCACGATCACGCGCAGTGCGCGGATGTCGTACACCTGCGTAAAGCCCAAAGACTTACCGCGCATTTTTTTGACAATGCTGTAGATGTGTTTTGGCCGGCCTTGTACTTGCGCTTGCAGTCCTTGGGTTTGCAATTCGTCGGCCAGGGTCTGGCGCACTTGCTCTACCGCCGCTTCGCGGGCGCTGCGTTTTTGGTCTAGCCAGCCGGCCACTTCGCGGTAGGTATCGGGCTCCAGAAAGCGAAAGGCCAGGTCTTCGATTTCCCACTTGATGTCCCAAATACCCAATCGGTTGGCCAGCGGCGCAAACACTTGCAGCGACTCGGCAGCCAGGCCCGGCGGCACCGGCAATTTACTGGCCGCGAAATGGCGCAGGGTTTGCAAACGCGACGCCAAGCGCAGCATGACGACGCGCAAATCGCGCGAGAAAGCCAACAGCATTTTGCGCACGCTTTCGGTTTGCGCGGCTGCCGTTTGCGCCATGGGCGCGGCCTGGCCGGCGCGGCTGGCGGCGTTTTGGGCGATGCGGGCCATGCGCTGCAAACGCACCAGTTTGGTGGTCTCTTGTGCCAGGTCGGCAAAGTTTTCGCCAAAGGCTTTGCTGATGACTTCGTGCGGTTTGTTCAGGTGCTCGCTGGCATAGACCAGGTAGCTGGCCGCTTGCATGGCCTCCGAACCGCCGATACCGCGCAATATCGCCGCCACTGCGTCCGCGTGGTCGAGCATGTTCTCGGCTGTGTCCAGGTGCGCGCTGGCAAGCAGTGGCTCGGCAAAAGCGCGGGCCCGCGAGAGCGCGTCGGCCTGCAAAGGCAAAGAGTCGATCGCGGCGTTCATGGCAAAACTTGGGCGCGACCCTTCAAGCAGCCAACACAAAGTTGGC
>CAJBBZ010000088.1 GCA_903951445.1 uncultured beta proteobacterium | reverse complement strand
CCGTGGCCGAAAGCGACTGAGGCGGCTTGGAGTTGGCGGGCGGATTGTTCGACCAGTTCGCGCAGCGTCATGCCAGCGCCAGCGCGTGCAGGCGCTCCAGTACCCGACGGTAAATATTTTTCAGCGGCCCAATGTCGGCCAGCGCCACATGCTCATTGATTTTGTGGATGGTGGCATTGGGCGGACCCAGTTCAACCACTTGCGGGCAGATTTGCGCAATAAAGCGCCCGTCACTGGTGCCGCCGGTGGTCGATAGCTGGGTGTCAATCCCGGTTTCGTCTTTAATCGCTTGCGTCACCGCTTCTACCAAAGCGCCCGGCGTGGTCAGAAAGGGCAGGCCGCCAATCGTCCAGGCCACGTCGTATTCCAGGCTATGGCGATTGAGCACCGCGCACAGGCGCTGTTGCAGGGATTCGGGGCTGGACTCGGTACAAAAGCGGAAGTTGAAATCCACCACCACCTGGCCGGGAATCACATTGCTAGCGCCGGTGCCGCCGTGGATATTGCTCACCTGCCAGCTCGTCGGCTGAAAAAAGGCATTGCCTTCGTCCCAGCGCACACCAACTAATTCGGCCAGCGCGGGTGCCAGTCGGTGGATAGGGTTGTCGGCCAATTGTGGATACGCGATATGGCCTTGCACGCCATGCACCGTCAGCTTGCCGCTCATGGTGCCGCGCCGGCCGTTTTTGATCATGTCGCCGGTGCGCTCCACCGAGGTGGGCTCCCCCACGATGCAGTAGTCCAGCACCTCGCCGCGCGCTTGCAGTTGCTGGCAGACCACCACCGTGCCATCGACTGCCGGGCCTTCTTCGTCGCTGGTAATTAGCAAGGCAATGTTGAGCGCGGCATCGGGCTGCTGCGCTACAAATTCTTCAATCGCCACCACAAACGCCGCCAGCGAGGTTTTCATATCGCTGGCGCCCCGGCCATAGAGCTTGCCGTCGCGGTGGCTGGGGCTAAAGGGCGGGCTGTCCCAATGCGCCAAGGGTCCGGTGGGCACCACATCGGTGTGGCCCGCAAACACCAAGGTCTTGGGTGCTTTGGCCGCGCTGTGGTTGGCCGCACGCTTAGCCCATAAATTGGTGACGCGGAAATCGGCAGGCCCGCTCTCTATGGTTTCGCACACAAAGCCTAGCGGCGCCAGACGCGCTGCCATCAAGGTCTGGCATCCGCCGTCGGAAGGCGTGGGTGAGGGCATGCTGAGCAATTGCTCGGTCAGCCGCAAGGTGGCATGGGTGTCGCGCGAAGGCATCAAGATTTGAGGGAGAGGGTGATGGGGGAACTGGCGGCGCCAGCAGGACTCTGGCCGAGCACCGCGGCGCGCGAACTGTCGCCGATTTCTGCAAAGTTGGTATTTCCCCATGCCGTGGTGCTTGTGTTGGGCGCGGCCTCGGGCACGGCGTCTTCAAAGTTGAGGCCATTGTTTTGCAGGCGCACCATGTCTTGCGCCTGCGATTGGCATCCCGCTTGTTGGCTCAGATCCATGGCCCGCAGCTCGCTCAATTCGCCACGGTCCAGGAGCTGGGCGATGCGCTCTGAAGGGGCCAGAATTTCACACACCGCCACACGCGGACCGGCTTTGGTGCGCATCAGCTTTTGCAATACCACCGCGCGCAGCGCCGTACCCAGTTGCCCTTGCACGCAACGGCGCTCACCTTCAGGGAAATGCCGCAAAAAGCGGATGAGTGCATCGGCCGGGGTCGCCGCGTTCATGGTGGCAATGCACAAGACGCCCGCTTGGGCCAAGGCCAGGGCTGCACTGGCGCTGGACTCATCATTGATTTCGCTGATGTAGACCACATCGGCAGCGCAATGGCGCGCCATGTCATAGGCGCTGTGCCACGAGGCGATGTCTGCGCCAATTTGCTGTTGGTTAATCAACGATTTTTTGGATGCAAGCAGGTACTCGATGTTTTCTTCCAGCGCCAATATATGGCCGGAAATTTCGGTATTGCGACACTCCAGCAGCGCCGCGGCCGTGGTGCTCTTGCCAGCACCGGCGGCACCGGCGATAAGTACGAGACCGCTGGACGACTTGGCCAGGGCGTGCAAGGCCGGCGACAACTGGCCTTGCCCATGGCCGATGCTAGGCACTGTAGCGGGAAGGAAGCGCGCAGAAAAGGCCAGCGCACCGCGCTGAAAAAACACACTGACCCGCAGCCGTCCGCTGTCTTGCAAGCTGACCATTCTTTGCAAGGTTTGCGGTGGGCGCAGTGCCTTGGCGCTTTGCTCGCCAATCAAGACGGCCAGCAATTGCACCGGATCCTGCGGCCCCAGCGCACGGCTACTGGCGGGCACACACAGGCCGTGCAGCCGCATGGTGGGCTGCGCATGGGCGCTGATGTACAGGTCTGAGCCGTTTTTTTGCACCAGCAAGCGCAGCAAGCGCTCCATGGTTTGCTGTGCGCCAGGCTGTGCCGGGTCAGTTGTGGCCATGGCGTTTAGTCACGCAGCAGTTCGTTGAGCGAAGTCTTGGCGCGGGTTTGCGCATCCACGCGCTTGACGATGACGGCGCAGTACAAGCTGTATTTGCCATCGCTGCTAGGCAGATTGCCCGAGACCACCACCGAACCGGAAGGAATGCGGCCATAGCTCACTTCGCCCGTGGCGCGGTCATAAATTTTGGTGCTTTGGCCGATATACACGCCCATAGAAATCACCGAGTTTTCTTCCACGATCACGCCTTCGACCACTTCGGAGCGGGCGCCGATAAAGCAGTTGTCTTCAATGATGGTGGGGCCTGCTTGCATGGGTTCGAGCACGCCGCCAATACCGACGCCGCCACTCAGGTGCACGTTTTTACCGATCTGTGCGCAAGACCCCACGGTCGCCCAGGTATCGACCATGGTGCCTTCATCGACGTAGGCGCCAATGTTGACGTACGAGGGCATCAAAATCGCACCCTTGCCGATAAAGCTGCCCCGGCGCGCCACGGCGGGTGGCACCACGCGCACGCCAGCGGCTTTCATGCCCGCTTCGTCCATGTGTGCAAACTTGGTTTGCACTTTGTCGTAAAAGCCCAAATCGCCCGCTTTAATCACGCTGTTGTCTTTCAGGCGAAAGCTCAGCAGCACGGCTTTTTTAATCCACTGGTGCGTAGTCCACTGGCCCACGCTTTGGCGCGTCGCAACGCGCAGGCTGCCGTTATTGAGTTGGCTAATCACGTGTTCCACCGCATCGCGCACTTCTTGCGACGCCGAGGTGGAAGAAATATTGGCACGGTCTTCCCATGCTGCGTCCAAAATGGTTTGAAGTTGTTGTGTCATAAAAAGGCTTTCGGTTCAGAGCTAGTGGTAATTAGGTTGGGGCTTTTGGGGTGTCGCGCACGAAGGCTGCAATGCGGTGCGCGGCTTCCAGGCATTCGGCAGTTTGCGCCACCAGCGCCATGCGCACATAGCCCGCACCGGGGTTGTGGCCCTGCGCGCTGCGCGCCAGGTAGCTGCCGGGCAAAACCGTCACATTGTAGGCAGCGTAGAGCGCACGGGCGAAGTCCTCGTCGCTGCCCTGCACCTTGGCCCAAAGGTAAAAACCTGCGTCGGGCAAGCGCACATCTAGCACCTCGGCCAGCACCGGCGTTACCGCATGGAATTTTTCGCGGTACAGAGTGCGGTTTTCCACCACATGTTTTTCGTCCCGCCAGGCAGCGATGCTGGCGCTTTGCACCACTGGGCTCATAGCGCTGCCGTGGTAGGTGCGGTAGCGCAAAAACTGCGCCATAAGCGTCGCGTCCCCCGCACAAAAACCGCTGCGCATGCCCGGCACATTGCTGCGTTTTGACAAGCTGGTGAAAGCCACCAAATTTTTAAAGTCTGCGCGGCCTAACTGTGCCGCCGCTTCCAAACCACCCAGCGGCGGTGTGTCACGGAAATAAATTTCGCTGTAGCACTCGTCCGATGCGATCACAAAGCCGTAGCGGTCGCTCAGTTCAAACAGGGTTTTCCATTCCGCAAGCGGCATCACGGCGCCGGCCGGGTTGCCGGGGCTGCACACAAATAGCAGTTGAGTGCGTGCCCAGATTTCCTCGGGAACCGAGGCCCAGTCCTGGGCGAAGTTGCGCTCGGGCACTGAAGCCACAAAATAGGGCTCAGCGCCAGCCAGCAAGGCCGCGCCTTCGTAAATTTGGTAGAAAGGGTTGGGGCACAGCACCAGGGGTTTGGGCTGGCCGGGCGCGCTGGAGATGACGGTTTGTGCCAATGCAAACAAGGCCTCGCGCGAACCATTGACCGGCAAAATTTGGTCGCTGGCGCGCACCGCCAACTGGTAGCGTTGTTGCAACCAGTGGGAAATGGCCTCGCGCAAAGCCGCTTCGCCTGCGGTAGCCGGATAAGCAGCCAAACCGGTGCCTTCGATGGCTTGGCAATAAGCTTGTTTGATGAGTTCGGGCGTGGCGTGGCGGGGTTCGCCTATGCCCAAACTGATAGGGCTGTAATGCGCGTCAGGCGTGATGCCGCTGAAAAGTTGCCGCAAGCGTTCAAACGGATAGGCGTGGAGCAGCGGCAAATGCACATTCATAGCCGTGTATTATCGTTCAACAGGGTGTTTGCGCTCTGTGCTGGACCTCGGCGGCAAGCCATGCCGCTTATCTGTAGCAGGGAGTTGTATATGAATGAAAACGCGGGCGATAGCGCCCCTTTCCAGGTTTTGAACCTGGCCGGTGCCATGGAGTTTTTGGGTGATGCGCAAGCCGTCTCGGAATTGCTGCAGCCGCTGGTGATCAGCCTCACCAAAGACATTGGCGAAGTCGAGCGCCTGTTGGGCCAGGCTGATATGCCAGGGGTAGCCCGCACCTTGCACTCGCTCAAAGGCTTTATCCCGGTGTTTTGCCACGCCGAATTTGCAGCGCAATTGGTGGATCTCGAAAAGCGCAGCCGCAGCGATGCTAGCCCGCAAATGGTTGAACAGGTGCAAGCGCTATTGCAACCCTTGCGCCAGTTGGTGCAGGAATCCAACAGTTTTCTCCAGCAAGCGGGCGGCTAGGGCGTGGGGCGCACAGGCCCGGTTCCGCGGGCGCCTGCGATGGGGTGGCGCACGGTATCATGGCGGCCCCAGACCGTATCGTTGCGGTCGGCTTACGCCAATTAAATCAACCACTTAGCCGTTTCTAGCTGTCCCTGTGCGCCTCAATTCCATCAAGCTGTCGGGTTTCAAGTCTTTTGTTGAACCCACCAATTTCCTGCTGCCGGGCCAACTGGTCGGGGTGGTGGGTCCTAATGGCTGTGGCAAGTCCAACATCATGGATGCGGTACGCTGGGTTTTGGGCGAGAGCCGCGCCAGCGAATTGCGCGGCGAGTCCATGCAGGATGTGATTTTTAACGGCACCACCTCGCGCAAGGCCGCCAGCCGCGCCAGTGTGGAACTGGTGTTTGACAATTCCGACCACCGAGCCGGAGGCCAATGGGGCCAGTTCACCGAAATTGCGGTACGCCGGGTCTTGACACGCGACGGCACCTCTAGCTACTACATCAACAACCAAGCAGTGCGTCGCCGCGACGTGCAGGACGTATTTTTGGGCACCGGCCTGGGGCCGCGCGCCTACGCCATCATCGGCCAGGGCACTATCAGCCGCATTATTGAATCCAAGCCCGAAGAGCTGCGCTTATTTCTGGAAGAAGCAGCAGGTGTTTCTAAATACAAAGAGCGCCGCCGCGAAACCGAAAACCGCCTGTCGGACACGCGTGCCAACTTGACGCGGGTGGAAGACATTCTGCGCGAGCTCAATAGCAGTTTGGAAAAACTGGAGCGCCAGGCCGAGGTCGCGCAAAAGTACCAGACCATGCAAATCGACGTTACGCGCAAGCAGCACCAGATTTGGTTTTTGCGCCGCGCCGAAGCGCAAGCCGAGCAGGTCAAAGTGCAGCGCGATGCACAGGCGGCAGTCAACGCACTGGAATCGCGCATGGCCGATGTGCGCCATATCGAGGCCGAACTCGAGCAAGTGCGCCAAGCGCATTACGCCGCTGCGGACGAAGTGAACCAAAGCCAGGGCTTGCTCTACGAAGCCAGCGCCGAAGTGGGCCGCTTGGAGGCAGAAATCCGCTACGTGGTGGAAAGCCGCCAGCGCGTGGAACAACGCCTACTCATGTTGCAAGCCCAAACGACGCAATGGGCCGAACGCCGTGCGCAAGCTTTGCTCGACCAGGAGCAGCTGCTGGTCTCGCGTGAAACCGGCGCTGAGCAAGCCGAGTTGCTCGATGCGCAAACCCATGAGCAGGCCCAGCATTTGCCCGCGCTTGAAGAAGCTTTGCAAAGCGCCCAAGCCGCTGCGGTGGCGCAG
This sequence comes from uncultured beta proteobacterium, assembly GCA_903951445.1. Taxonomy (GTDB): domain Bacteria; phylum Pseudomonadota; class Gammaproteobacteria; order Burkholderiales; family Burkholderiaceae_C; genus Allorhodoferax. The sequence goes on along the minus strand of CAJBBZ010000088.1, from coordinate 35,186 downwards.
CGCGATGCGGTGGCCCAGGTGCAGCAAGCTATCAGCGTGTTGGCCTCGGAGCAGCGCAACATTCAGGAACAAAGTCGCCAGCTCAGCGCCCGGCGCGAGCGCCTGAGCGCCGACCGCAATGCCCTCACGCAAACCGATGACGCCCGCTTGCTGGATTTGCAAGCCCAATTTGAGCAAGCCCGCTCGGTGGCCGACGAATCGCTGGAGCGCTTGCACCGCTTGCAAGAAAGCGCTCCCGAATTGGACGATGCGCGCCGCGCGCAACAGCAGCAGGTCAACACCGATGCCGCGCGCTATGCCGATGTGTCGGCGCGCCTAGAAGCGCTTAAGGCGCTGCAAGAGCGCTTGCGCACCGATGAAAAACTCAAGCCCTGGCTGAGCAAGCACGGCTTGGTGGACTTGCAGGGTTTGTGGACTCGCATCCAGGTGCAGGCCGGATGGGAAAACGCCATCGAGGCCGCCTTGCGCGACCGCTTGGGCGCGCTGGAAGTGTCCAAGCTGGAGATGGTGCAGGCCTTTATCCAGGACCTGCCGCCCGTTAAATTGTCTTTCTTCTCACGCCCGGTAGCCGGACGCAGCGGTGCTGCCAGCAGCTTGGCGGCGCTGGCCGACAAAGTGCAAGTGCATGACGCCGGTCTGGCTGCCGTGCTGGCCGAGTGGTTGCGCGGCTGCTATGCCGCGCCGGATATGGACCAGGCTTTTGCCCAGCGCGATAAGTTGCAAGCCGGCGAAACCCTGTTTGTGCCGCAAGGCCATGCGGTGGGCGCGCACAGCGTGGGTTTTTATGCGGCTGATGCCGAGCAGGCCGGCTTGCTGGCACGGGCACAAGAAATTCAAAATCTGGAAAAAGACCTGCGTGCCCAGGCCATGATGGCTGAGGCCTCGCGCAGCGCCCTGAACCGGGCCGAAAGCGCGTATGCCGAATGTGCCGCCCAATTGGTCGATGTGCGGCGCCAGGCACAAGAAAGCCAGACCCATAGCCATAGTTTGCAAGTGGAAGTTTTGCGCCTGAGCCAATTGGCCGAGCAAACCCGCCAGCGCAGCAGCGAAATCGAGGCCGATGCCGCCGAAGTAGACGCCATGCTGGAAGACCTGGCAGCGCGTTCGGAGGAGGCCGAAGCGCGTTTTGAAACCCTGGATATGCAATTGGGTGAAAGCCAGGAAAAACATGCAGAGCTGGAAGAGCGCGCGATGGCGGCGCAAGCCCAGCTAGACCAAAGCCGCGAGCAATTGCGCAGCCTGGAGCGGCAGGTGCAAGAGCAAATGTTCAACCAGCGCAGCTTGCAAGCGCGCGCGCAGGAAATTGAACGCTCCTTGCAAACCGCCGACGCGCAAACCGTAGCCGTGGCCGAAGAAGTGGCGCGCGGCCAGGCCGAATTGCAAGAGCTATCGGACGTCGCAGCCCAAGCCGGTTTGCAAAGTGCCCTGACCCTGAAAGCTGAGCGCGAAGTCGCCCTGGGCGCCAAGCGCAGCGCCTACGAGGATTTAACGGCCACCTTGCGCAGCCACGAGGAACGCCGCTTGCAATTGGAGCGTGAGCTCGACCCCATGCGCCAGCGCATTACCGATTTGCAGTTGAAAGAGCAGGCCGCGCGCTTAGGGTGCGAGCAATACGAAAACCAGTTATTTGAAGCGCAAGCGGATCTAGACGCCTTGGCCCAAAGCCTGGAAGGCAACCACATCAAACTATCGGCCCTGCAAGCCGAAATCGACCGCCTTCACCGCGAGATTGCCGCCTTGGGCGCGGTCAATCTGGCCGCGCTGGACGAACTGAGCAGCAGCCGCGAGCGCAAAGAATTTTTAGATGCCCAAAGCCTGGATTTGAACGAGGCCATGCGCACGCTGGAAGATGCGATTCGCAAGATCGACGCCGAAACCCGTGAGCTCTTAGCCGAAACCTTTAACGAAGTGAACCGCCACTTCGGCGAGATGTTCCCGGTGCTGTTTGGTGGCGGTAATGCGCGCTTGGTGATTACTGGTGACGAAATTTTGGACTCGGGTGTGCAAGTGATCGCGCAGCCACCGGGCAAGAAAAACCAAACCATCCATTTGCTCTCGGGTGGCGAAAAAGCGCTTACTGCCATTGCGCTGGTGTTTGCCATTTTCCAACTCAACCCGGCGCCTTTTTGTTTGCTCGACGAGGTGGACGCGCCGCTGGACGATGCGAACACCGAGCGGTATTGCAAATTGGTCCAACGCATGAGCGCGGGCACGCAGTTCTTGTTTATTAGCCATAACAAAATTGCCATGGAAATGGCCGAGCAATTGATTGGCGTCACCATGCAGGAACAAGGCGTCTCGCGCATTGTGGCGGTGGACATGGAAGCGGCCGTGGGGCTGGTGGAGGTGGCATGAGCGATTTTCAGATCGGTATCTTGGTGCTGGGCGCTTTGGTCTTGCTGGGGGTGTTGGTGCAAAGCCTGTGGTCGGCCCGCGCCAATGCGCCGCGCCAGGCCGATGCGCAGGGCGAGGTGGCCGATAAGGACGGCAAACCCAGTTTTACCGAGCCGGTGTTTGATGACTCGGGTTTTACCAATTTAAATTTGTCGGTGAGCGCGCCGCGCCGCCCCGCCATCGACAGCCTGATCGATACCGTGGCGGCTGTCAATTTAGATCCTATGGTTTCCGCCGTTTCAGGCGATGCGGCAGTGGCGGCTTTTCCCGGTAGCTGGCGCGTGGGCAGCAAACCGTTTTTGATTGAAGGCTTTAACGCCGATGCGCAGGAGTGGGAAACCCCGGCGCCAGGTGCACGCTATATGGCTTTTCAAACGGCGGTGCAATTGGCGAATCGCGCTGGGGCGCTCAATGAGATTGAGTACTCCGAGTTTGTCGTCAAGACCCAGGCGTTTGCCGATGCCATGAACGCCACGCCCGAGTTTCGCGAAATGCGCGACGAAGTGGCCCGGGCCAAGGAACTCGATCATTTTGCCGGCCAGCACGACGCCCAATTGGGTCTGAACCTGCGCGCCCGCCACGCCGCCTGGAGCCCGGGCTATATCACCCAGGTGGCAGCACAACACGGTTTTGTGCCGGGCCAATTGCCCGGGCGCATGGTGCTACCCGCGCCGGCGGATGGCCTGCCGCCCCTGCTGGCGCTGACCTTTGACAGCCAGGCCGCCTTGGCCGAAGACCCAGCGCAGTCGGCGATATTTGATATCGTATTCCATATGGATGTGCCGCAAGTGGACCGCGCCGAACAAGCTTTTGAGCGCATGTGCCAGGCCGCACAAGCCATGGCGCAGAGCATGGACGGCATCGTCACTGATGACAACGGCCAGGCCTTGCCGGTGCAGGCGCTGGACTCGATCAGCCAGGAGTTGCAGCAGTTGTATGTGCGGCTGGCGGAGCGGGACTTTCCCGCCGGATCTGCGCTGGCGCGGCGCTTGTTTTCCTGAGCGCGCGCTTTGCGTCGCTGCCTGCGCACGGCCTATTTCCTCTCAAACCGCACGTGTAGAAAGCAGGGCCGCAGGTGAGCACTCCTAAGTTGTTCGATAGCCCAGTGCCCGAGGACGAGGTAGCGCAGCGCATGGCGCTGCTACGCGCGCAATTGCAGCACCACGGGCATTTGTACTATGTGCTGGACGCACCCGAGTTGCCGGACACCGAATACGACCGCATGTTCCGCGAGCTACAAGCGCTGGAAGCAGCGTACCCGCATTTGCGCACGGTGGATTCACCCACGCAGCGCGTAGGCGGCAAGCCGCTGGCGCAATTTGACAGCGTTCGCCATGTGGTGCCTATGCTGAGCATTCGCACCGAGACCGATACCGAATCCACCGGCGCCCAGGCTTTTGACACCCGCATCCGCAAAGAGCTGGAATTGACGGAGGGCGCGCCCGAAGTCGAATACGTGACCGAGCTGAAGTTTGATGGCCTGGCCATGAGTTTGCGCTATGAAAATGGCTTGTTGGTGCAGGCAGCCACGCGCGGGGACGGCGAATACGGCGAAGATGTGACGCACAACGCGCGCACCATTGGCCAAATACCGCTGCGCTTGCAAGATGCGCCGCTGGTGCTGGAAGTGCGTGGCGAGGTGTATATGCGCCGCGATGATTTTGAGGCCTTGAATACCCGCCAACGTGCACGTATCGCCCAAGGCGATAAAGGCGAAAAAACCTTTGTCAATCCGCGCAATGCCGCTGCCGGTGCGGTGCGCCAGCTCGACCCCGGTATTGCGGCGCAGCGGCCCTTGAGCTTTTTTGCTTATGGCCTGGGCGAGTTGCAAGGCGGACCGGCTTGGGCTACGCATATGGATTTGCTGATGGCGCTCAAAGCCTGGGGTTTCCCGGTGGCCGCGCAAACAGCGACCGCGCTGGGAGGCCAGGGCTTGCTCGACTTTCACCAGCGTATCGGCGCGCTGCGCGACCAACTGCCCTTTGACATTGACGGCGTGGTCTACAAAGTCAACAGCCTGGCCTTGCAGCAGCGCCTGGGCTTTGTCAGCCGCGAGCCGCGTTGGGCGGTGGCGCACAAATACCCGGCGCAAGAGCAGGTCACCGCCGTGCTGGCGATTGATGTGCAAGTAGGGCGCACCGGCAAGCTCACCCCGGTGGCCAAGCTGGCGCCTGTATTTGTAGGCGGCGTCACCGTGACCAATGCCACGCTACACAACGAAGACGAGGCCCGGCGCAAAGATGTGCGCGTGGGCGATAGCGTCATCGTGCGCCGCGCGGGCGATGTAATTCCCGAGGTCGTTAGCGTGCTGCCCGCCAGCCTGGAATCGCCCACCCGGGGCGACGTGTTCACCATGCCGCGTAGCTGCCCAGTGTGCGGGTCCGCCGCTTTGCGCGAAGAAGACGAAGCCGACTACCGCTGCACCGGCGGCTTGTTTTGCAGCGCCCAGCGCAAGCAAGCAATTTCGCACTTTGTGCAGCGCCGCGCGGTCGAGGTGGAAGGCTTGGGTGAAAAATTGGTGGACCAATTGGTGGAAGCGGGCCTGGTGCGCACCTTGCCTGATATTTACCGGCTGGGCTTTGTGGCGCTAGCTGCCTTGGAGCGCATGGCCGATAAATCGGCCAACAATTTGCTGGAGGCTTTGGAAAAGTCCAAGTCCACTACGCTGCCGCGCTTTTTGTATGGGCTGGGCATACGCCATGTAGGCGAGGCCACGGCCAAAGAATTGGCCCGGCATTTTGGCGATGTGCAAGCCATCATGGACGCGCCTTTGGAAAAATTGCTGGAAGTGAACGACGTTGGACCCACCGTGGCGCAGAGTCTGCGGGCGTTTTTTGACCAAGCGCATAACCGTGAGGTGGTGGAACAACTGCGCGCTTGCGGCGTGCATTGGCCGGACATACAAGCAGCGTCGGACGCACCCAAACCCCTCGCCGGTTTGACTTTTGTCATTACCGGCACCTTGCCCACGCTGGGCCGTGACGCGGCCAAGGCCCTGATCGAAGACGCTGGCGCCAAAGTGGCGGGGTCGGTGAGTAAGAAAACCAGTTTTGTGCTGGCCGGTACCGAGGCCGGAAGCAAACTGGACAAAGCGCAGGAACTGGGCGTGCCCGTAATCGAAGAGGCCGCGTTGTACAAAATGTTGGAGGTGCTCTGATGGCAGTACGCGAGATTTTAAAAATGGGCGATCCGCGCTTGCTGCGCGTGGCGCAAAAAGTAGCGCAATTCGATAGCGATGCACTGCATTTGCTGGTGACCGACTTGCTCGACACCATGCGCGCAGCCAACGGTGCTGGTTTAGCGGCGCCGCAAATTGGTGTCGATTTGCAAGTGGTGATTTTTGGTTCGGACGAGCGCAACCCCCGCTACCCGGACCGGCCTCTGGTGCCGCGCACTGTGCTGGTCAACCCCACCATCACGCCTTTAGGCGAGGACGAGGAATCTGATTGGGAAGGCTGCTTGTCGGTGCCGGGCTTGCGCGGCGCGGTGCCACGCTGGGCGCGCATCCGCTATACCGGTTGGGATGCTTTTGGCGACCCCCTAGACCGCACAGTCGATGGTTTTCATGCGCGTGTGGTGCAACATGAGTGCGATCATTTATGGGGCAAGCTCTATCCCATGCGCATGCGCGATTTCTCGCAATTTGGGTTTAACGAGATATTGTTTCCAGGCATTGCGGCGGCTGAGGACGATTAATGGCTGCACCTGTAGCCACCGCCTGCCGCGCCTTGAAGCAAGGGGCGCGCATTGACGATTGAACTTTTTACGTTTGATACGCCCAATGGGCGAAAAATCAGCGTAGCGCTTGAAGAAATGGGCCTGCCCTATACGGTGCAGGTGGTCGATATTGGCGCCGGCCAGCAGTTTGCGCCGGACTTTGTGCGGATCAGCCCGAATAACAAAATTCCCGCCATCGTGGACCCGAATGGGCCAGACGGGCAGCCCATTAGTGTTTTTGAGTCTGGCGCCATATTGCTTTACTTGGCTGAAAAAACCGGGCTTTTTTTACCGCGTGAGGGCCGTACGCGGGTAGAAGTCCTGGAATGGCTGATGTTCCAAATGGGCGGCTTTGGCCCCATGCCGGGACAGGTGCACCACTTTATCGCCTTGGCCTCGGAGGCTGACCGGCGCTATGGCTTGGCGCGCTATATGGCCGAGACCCGCCGCCTGTATGGTGTGATGGACCGGCGTTTGCAGGGGCGTAGCTTTTTCGCTGAGGAATTGTCTATCGCCGATTTCGCATTGCTCGGCTGGGTGTGGCGCCATCCGCGCCACCAGGTGGATTTGGCTGATTTTCCGCAAGTACAGCGCTGGTACCAGGCTTTGATGGCACGTCCCGCCGTGCAACGGGGTTTTGCAGTGCCCATGCGCGCGGGCGCTTAAATGCGGCGCAGTGTGCTTGCCGCTTGGTTTGCGCTTACGGCGCTTGCGAGCCTTACGTTAGCGGCGCAGACCGTGCGCGAACGGGAAATGGCGCAATGCCTGCCTGGCGAAATCATCACCTGGGGTGATGGCCGCGACCGACCCGCTGGCAAAGCTGCGCTGGTGTTTGTGTATGACCATAGCGCTGCGCCAGAATGGTTTTCGCAAGAGCAGGTCTTAGCCGCAGTGCAAAAGTCGGCACTGGCCTGGTCGCCCTGTGGCGTGCCTAACGCGGTGCAGCCTTTCAAGCCCGATGTCGCCTTGCCCGAGGGCACAGTCATCGTCCAGTGGAGTGAAAAAAACAGCGGTGGCAATTTTGCGCAGGCGGATTTGGGCCGGGGCCTGTTGGCCATGAGCCCGGCCATGTTTCGCTTGCTCAATACCCGCAACCCGGCACACGACGCGCGCGAGACACTGCAAATGGTGATCTCCCACGAAATGGGGCACCACTTTGGGCTGATGGCGCATTCGCGGCGCTGTGTCGATGTCACCTCCTACTACGACAACGGCAAGGGCGAGCGCTGCTTTACCCGCGATGGCGGCCTGCCACGTCCTGGTTTTGAGTACCGCGCCACCTTGCCCACGGCCTGCGACATTGCACGCTGCGTCCAGGCTAACAATCCCAAGCCTTAGGGCTTGCCTGGATCTCGGTGTTATGGTATTTCGCGCCTACTTTTATGTACTAGCATAGGCGACGCTCATGGCATGTCCACGGGCGCCGCGCCTGCGCCGCCGAGCGATCAACGTAATAAGTAAGAACCAAACCCCAGGAGCCTATTGACATGGTGAGAATTGAAAAAAACGCAGCGGTATGGACCATCATCCATAGCCGCTTTGACGAAGCGCGCAACGCCATGGACCCGGACAGCGCCGATGCCCTGGTGGCAGCCTTTGAGGAGTTTGACCGGGACGACAGCGCCAGCGTCGCCGTGTTGTGGGGCGAGGGCGGCGCCTTTTGCGCGGGCTGGGATTTGAAATACGCCAGCACCCTGACCGATTCGGAGCGTCCGCTCACCGATATTGACTATCCCACCGACCCGACACGCCACGTGCCGCGCGGCCCTTTGGGCCCCACGCGTTTGGATTTGTCCAAGCCCGTGATCGCTGCGGTGGAAGGCCCGGCGGTGGCGGGCGGCTTTGAACTCGCCCTGTGGTGCGATATGCGCGTGATGGCCGAGGATGCGTACTTTGGCGTGTATTGCCGACGCTGGGGCATTCCCCTGCTCGATGGCGGCACGGTGCGCCTGCCGCGTTTGGTGGGCATGGGCCGGGCGATGGAAATTACGCTGACCGGACGCAAAGTGCCCGCTACCGAGGCCCTGGCCATTGGCGCGTGCGAGCGCCTGGTGCCGCGCGGGCAGGCGCGCCAGGAGGCCGAAAAACTGGCCGCTGAAATTGCCCGCTTCCCGCAAGCCTGCGTGCGCGCAGACCGGCGTTCCATCTATATGCAACATGGCGAAACCGTGCGCGATGCCATGCGCAAGGAGTGGTACAACGGCCTGGAATGTCTGGTGCAAGAAGGCGTGGGCGGTGCTGGACGCTTCAAGGACGGCCTGGGCCGCCATGGCGATTTTTCTTCTATTTAATGCAGTACAAAGGCAGTTCACATGGCAAGCAAATCCACCGACAAAGCGGCAGTACCGGCGGCCAAGAAGGCAGCAAAAAAACCATCTACTGCTTCCTCTAAAAAAACGACCAAACCCGCTGCGGCCCTAGGCAAACGCATGGCCAGCGTTCATGCAGACCGCGTCTTTTCCACGCTACACATTGCGGTGCAAGGGCGAATAGCCACCATCACCCTCAATCGGCCCGAGCGCCTGAACGCGATCAACGACGAGATGCCAGGCGAAATCCGCCAGGCGGTGGAACTGGCCAATGCCGATGACCGGGTGCATGTGATTGTGTTGCGCGGCGCAGGCGATGCGTTTTGCGCCGGTTACGACCTCAAACACTATGCCGAGGGCGACCCCACCAACGTCATCACCCAGCCCATGCCCTGGGACCCGATGATCGACTACAAATTCATGAAGCGCAATACCGAAGACTTTATGAGTTTGTGGCGTTCCTACAAGCCCACCATAGCGCGCGTCCACGGCTATGCGGCGGCGGGCGGTAGCGACATTGCGAGTTGCTGCGACTTTATTGTGATGGAGGACAAGGCGCGCATTGGCTATATGCCGGTGCGCGTATGGGGATGCCCCAGCCCGGCGATGTGGGTCTATCGCCTGGGCGCGATGCGCGCCAAACGCATGATGTTGACTGGCGATTTGATCGACGGCAAGCAGGCTTTTGAATGGGGCTTGGCCACCGAGGTAGCGCCGCTTGCCAAACTAGATGCCGTGGTGCAGCAGCTGGCAGAGCGCATGGCCGGGGTGCCGAAAAACCAATTGATGATGAACAAGTTGGTGATCAACCAGGCCATAGACGCTATGGGCCTGGAGCAGACGCAAATGTTTGCCAATGTGTTTGACGGCATCACCCGCCATTCGCCCGAAGGATTGTGGTTTAAGCGTTATGCGCAGACCTATGGTTTTCCAGCAGCGGTGGAGTGGCGCGACAGCGGACGCCCCTTGCCTGAACCGGGTCCAGGTGATTTCGGCGATGCGTTCATGGACCCGCCCACGCCGGATGCGCGGTCGGTGTGGTCGCGCGATGTGAGTGGAAAACGGGCGGCGAAGCCCCCGAAAAAAGAAAAATCCAAGACCAAGTCCAAGGAAAAAGCCATTGAAAAGACCAAGCGTAAGGCCACTAAGGGCGCCTAGCTTTTGCTAGGCGAGGGAAGTGGGTCAGCGAAAGTCTGCAAACCATGTCATCGCGAGGAGCGCAGCGACGTGGCGATCCATAAGCGCTGAACGCATAAGTCCCAGTGGATTGCTTCGCTGCGCTCGCGATGACCGAATTGGGCTTATGAAAACTTACTTTGGATTCAAGGCTTGGGCCCCACGCGTTTGGAAGGCAGCGTCGCCTCCACCGTGGGCAAGTCCACCATCATGGGCGTACCCGGCACGGTGCAGCCGGTGTCGCAGCATTTGCCCGGTTGGCGGTTTTGGGTAATGGCGCGCTCAGGGTCATGCGGGGCGGGCGCCGCAGAGCCGTCGGCGGCAATACCGCGCTCTAGCAAGCGTTCCACCAACTCCACTTTGGAGCCTATGGGGTAGTTGCGGTAAATCTCTTGTTTCATGGCGGCTGGCGAGCCGCCGCCGTGCAGGCTGATGACCGAATACCAGCCGCCTTGGTAACCGGCGGTCAGGTCTTCAATAAAGCGCGCGGTTTGTATGCGCTGCTCGTAGGGCACGTCCGGGTTGGCGCGCAGCACCTCGCTGAGCTTGGCGCCGGTCTCGGGGTTGTGGTCTTCGTCCGGGCCGGGCAGGGTGACGATCAGGCCGCCGCTGACATAGTGCGCGATGCGGTGCATGTCATAAATTTTGGTCGCCAGCAACAGTTTGCCGATATTGGAAAACACTGCATCGGGCACAAAGCTGTGGCTGTTTGGGTCTGCTTTGCCATAGACGCTGGCCGCCACGCCGCAGGCATAAAAGCTTTCGGTGATGGTGATCAGCTCCACCATTTGTTCACGCAAGTGGCTCTCCTGGCCGGGGTCAAAGCCATTGGCCTCGCACATCAATGCGCCTGCGCCAATCAGCAAATCGCCAAACCCAGCGCGCGCGCCAATGCAGGTATGGCGGTGGTGGGTAGCGTAGCTATAGGTCAGGTGGCCGGAGTGTTCCCATTCGCCCGCGTAAAACACGTGGTCCATGGGCACAAACACCTTGTCAAACATGCATACCGCCGTGCTTTGGCCGTATTTGCTGCTAAACAAGGCCGCGCCGTGTTCGGGTTCGCCGGGCCGGCCGGCGGGGCGGGCGATGATGGTCAGGCCCGGTGCGTCGATCGGCACGGCGCAGCAGACCGCAAAGTCCGCATCGGCCTGGCCCATATTGCGGCAGGGCATCACCAGCAGTTCATGCATATAGGGCGCGCCGGTGACGATGGCTTTGGTGCCGGAAATCAGGATGCCGTGCTGTCCGTTGTGCTTGGCGTGGTAATCGACGATGTGGACATAGCTGTCCCGGTTGCCTTGCTGGTGGGGGCGAAGGCCCCGGTCGCCCTTGGCGTCGGTCATTGCCACGCCCAGCGTTAAGTCCTGGTCTTGCACCCGGTGCATATAGTTCAGGAATTTCGCGGTGTGCTCGGTGCTGCCTTTGGCGTCATCGATGTGCGCGCTGACTTGGCCAATGGCGTTGAGCGCGTCGTGTGTCAGGTAGCGCTGGGCGCAACCGGTTTCTTGGCAGACCAGACGAACGGCTTCGAGCTTATTGAGCAGGTCACCGGCGCTGGTGTTGATGTGGGTGAGCCGGTTCACGGTTTTACCGCTGCTTTGCTGGACCGCAGTCATGACTTTGGCGTACTGCGGTTTGAGCGCGTAGTCATATGTCAGCGCGATGGCATTCATGCCCGGCGCAAAACCGGGTTCATCCACAACGGATTCGACCAATTGGCCATCCAAAAATACCCGGGGGCGGTAGCGGCGCAGGGATTCGCGGTATTCGTCGCCGCTCATCAAAAGGGCGGTTGCTGCGGGCATATTCATAGCATGGCTCCGTTTTTCATGAGGTGCAATATACCGGATTTACAGGGTTTGGCAGCGTAAGCGGGGCATGCCAGGCCTGGGTGTTCGGACGCGTCCATCCGCGGCACACCATGTTTGCTCTGGAACGACCGTCCCGTGCGACGACGGTTCTCGGGGCCGCCACAGGGCCAGGCTCAAGTTCTTTGTCCGAAGCATTAGGCTTGACGACCTTGCGCTTATATTTATTAAATTTGCAACCAATATTAATATGGTGATATAAAGCTAGCGACCTGACCGTTAGGAAAACCAGTATTAAGGGCGCAGGTTCAGCAAAGTTCAATTTACATTTTTTAAACAGAAGGGACAAAAAATATGAAGCAAATCGGTACCAGTCAAGCATGGCGTGTCAAATTAGCCCGGGTGGGGCGCTCGATGGGCTTGGTTTTGGCAATCGCCATGGCGGACCCGGTTGTGCAGGCGCAAAACGTCACCTTCGGGCCGGCCACGTTTACCAAGTCGGTGGAAGTGGCCGATAGCGCACTCAACCTCAATGGCGCGGGGATTCGCTACCGCTTCGGTTTCAAAGTGTATGCTGCAGGCCTGTATTTGCAGAATAAGGTTACAACGCCTGAAGCCGCTTTGTCTGCCAGTGGCCCCAAACGCATTCATTTGGTCATGCTGCGCGATGTCGATGGTGCGGAGTTGGGAAAATTGTTCGTGCGCGGTATTGAAAACAACACGCCCAAAGGCGAGGATTTGAGCAAAATTGTTCCCGGAACCAGTCGTATGGGAGACGCTTTTGCGCAGGTTTTTGCGGGTGGTAAAAAGCTTGGCGTGGGCGAGACCTTGGCGCTTGACTTTGTGCCAGGCGTGGGCACCTCGATGTCGCACAACGGCAAGCAAGTGGGGGAGACCATCAAAGAGCCGCAGTTTTATGTGGCATTGATGCGCTTGTGGTTGGGCCAGGATCCGGCAGACCGCCAATTAAAAGAAGCCATGCTCGGTCAAACCGCCCCTGCGCCTGCCAAAGCGGCGATTTAAGGTCCGGCGGCCTGCTTGGAACTGGGGCCTAGGCCCCCAGCAATCGCGCTTGAGCGCGCTATTGCCTGCGCGGGGCGCGCGGACGGGCCGCCGTAGAATCTGCCTATGTCTTATCTGGTTCTTGCCCGCAAATACCGACCGCGCAATTTTGCGGAAATGGTGGGCCAGGGCCATGTGGTGCAAGCCTTGGGTAATGCGCTCACTACGCAGCGACTGCACCATGCTTACCTTTTTACGGGTACGCGGGGGGTTGGCAAGACCACGGTCTCGCGCATCCTGGCCAAATCTCTCAATTGCCAAGGGCCGGACGGGCAGGGTGGCATTACCGCTACGCCTTGTGGTGTCTGCCAGGCTTGCACCGACATCGATGCCGGCCGCTTTGTCGATTACACCGAGCTAGATGCCGCGTCTAACCGAGGCGTGGACGAAGTGCAGGCGCTGCTGGAACAAGCCGTTTATAAGCCCGTGCAAGGGCGCTTCAAGGTCTTCATGATCGACGAGGTGCATATGCTGACCGGGCATGCGTTTAACGCCATGCTCAAGACGCTGGAAGAGCCGCCGGATTACCTGAAATTTGTGCTGGCCACCACCGACCCGCAAAAAGTGCCGGTAACCGTGCTCTCGCGCTGCCTGCAATTTAATTTGCGACCCATGGCACCGCAAACCATTTTTGACCATTTGGAGCAGGTGCTGGGCGCAGAACAAGTGGCTTTTGATAAGCCCTCCTTGCATTTGCTGGCGCGTGCGGCGCGCGGCTCCATGCGCGACGCCTTGAGTCTGAGCGACCAGGCGATCGCCTTTGGCGCTGGGCAGCTTTCCGAAGCCACAGTACGGCAAATGCTGGGTAGCGTGGACCGTTCGTATGTGTTTGCCTTGATCGAAGCGCTGGCCGAAAGCGATGGCCGCAAAGTGGTGGAAACGGTGGAAAGCCTGCGTGTGCAGGGTCTGAACGCCGCTTCCGCGCTAGAGGAAATTGCCAGCGTCTTGCACCGTATGGCGGTTTATCAGTCCATGGGTGAGGCAGCGGCGCTTGATAGCAGCGACCCTCAGGAGGCGGACATGGCCCGCCTGGCCGCCGTGCTGCCCGCTGATGAAACCCAGTTGCTCTACAGCATTTGCCTGCACGGACGAGGCGATTTGGGCCTCGCGCCCGATGAATATGCGGCCCTGACCATGGTGCTTTTGCGTTTACTGGCTTTCAAGCCCGTTGATGCATCCTTGCAAGCCGGGCCACTGGCAGCGGAAAAAAAAAGCCTGAAATCGGCGCCTGAGGATGCACGCGGCGCCGATTATGGTGCCGATCATGTTCTAGCGCCAACGCCGGAGCCCGCGCTGAAATCGCCTTTGCCAGTTGCCGCGGAGGTGCTGCCGCAGGGGCCGCAATCCCATAGTCCGCCCTCGGAGCAAGGCAATAGTGCTAGCGCTCCAACCAGTGTGGCCGCTGTGCCAAGGACCGGTATTACCGCTACCCATAGCGCTGAGCTTGAACCTACTGCTCCTCCTGCCCCCGCCCTCCAGTTGCCGCCGGGTCAATTGCTGGCGGTTCATGACCAGGATGCCCGCCATGGCGCTGATCTTGACCTAGCGAAGGGTGCGCAAGTTTCTCAGCCATCCCAAACCCCATCGCAGTCGCAGCCCGCTGAAAAAAGCACCGCCGCGCACCGCGTGGTGGGCGTACCGATGCGGGTGCAGCAGGAAAGCCGCCTGGACCAGACGCAAAGTAGCGCGGTGGCCGGCTTTGTGGAAAGTGAACACGGAGCTTTTTGGCACGCAACCGTGCAAGCCCTGATCCAGTCACAGGCGGTGAACGCCTTGGCGCGCGAGTTGGCATTGCAATCGCAGTTGATTGGACGCGACGAGGATCAGTGGATTTTGCGGGTCGAGAGCGAATCGCTCAACCAGGCAGGTAGCCGCGATCGGCTCAGCCAGGCGCTGCAAGACGCCGGTTTTGCAGTTGCGCTGGCCGTGGAGGTGGGCCGCGTCAGTGACAGCCCAGCACGCCGCAATGCCAGCGCCAGCGCCGAGCGCCAGCAGGCCGCCGAGCGCATCATCCACAGCAACCCTCTGGTACAAACTTGGATGCGCGACTTTGGGGCGAAAATTGTTCCCGGTAGCATCCGACCTTTGTAGTGCTTTGTCATCAATGGATGGCAGAGGCACTTCCCGTTTTTATTAAGTACAGCTAAAAGGATTTTTGATGTTCAATAAAGGACAACTTGCCGGCCTGATGAAGCAGGCGCAGGCTATGCAGGACAACGTGAAGAAAGCCCAGGACGAGTTGGGCCTGATTGAAGTGAGTGGCGAGTCCGGTTCCGGTCTGGTCAAGGTCACCATGACCTGCAAGCACGAGGTCAAGCGCATCACCATCGACCCCAGCCTGTTGGCCGATGATAAAGACATGCTTGAAGACCTGGTCGCCGCCGCTTTTAACGCGGCTTTGCGCGTGGCGGAAGAAACCTCGGCGCAAAAAATGGCCAAGATCACGGCTGGTTTGCCGCCCGGTATGAAGCTTCCGTTTTAACGCGTGATGACATCCCAAACGGGGGCATGGCACCATGGCTGACGCGCATGCACTGGACGCC
Source organism: uncultured beta proteobacterium (assembly GCA_903951445.1). GTDB lineage: Bacteria > Pseudomonadota > Gammaproteobacteria > Burkholderiales > Burkholderiaceae_C > Allorhodoferax. The sequence continues at coordinate 20,177 of CAJBBZ010000088.1, read as the reverse complement.
TTGATTCAGGCCTTGCGTCGTTTGCCCGGCGTGGGTATCAAGTCAGCGCAGCGCATGGCTTTTCATTTACTGCAACGCGACCGCCCTGGCGCCCAAGCCTTGGCGCGCGCTTTGCAAGAGGCTAGCGAGAACGTGCGCCATTGCGAACGCTGCCACACCTTTACCCAAGACCAGGTGTGCGCCACCTGCCTGGACACCCGCCGCGACCATACGCAGCTCTGTGTGTTGGAAACACCGGCCGACCAGGCGGCCATGGAGCGTACTGGCGCCTACCATGGGCTCTACTTTGTGTTGATGGGCAAACTCAGTCCACTCGATGGCATAGGACCGCATGAATTGGGCTTGGATAAATTGTTTGTGCGCGCTTGCGACGGCATTGTGCGCGAGGTGATTTTGGCGACCAATTTCACTGCCGAAGGCGAGGCCACGGCCCATGTGATCGCCGAAGGTCTGCGCGCCAAGGGGCTCAATCCGACGCGCCTGGCGCGCGGTGTGCCGGTGGGTAGTGAGCTGGAATATGTGGACCTAGGCACGATTGCCCATGCCTTGGTGGACCGGCGCTAAGCACGCGCAGTCGGTGAATGGCTTCACCGTGGCATGACTGCCCACGCCTTAGTGGATCTTTGTGAAGCAACTGGTTTTTTCTAATTTTTGAGGGGGATATTTGATGAGTTCTACTTTTTCCGTGCTGCACTGGTGTGTACTTTTGGCGGCCATCATGCCCATACTTTGTGCGGGTATGGCTAAGTCGAGTGGCTTTGGCAAGCCGGTGCAGGAAGGCGGCTACGACAACGCCATGCCGCGCCAGTGGCTGGCCGGACAAACCGGTTGGCGTGCCCGGGCTAATGCGGCCCAGGCTAATTGCTTCGAAGCACTGCCGTTTTTTATAGGCGCGGTGGCCTTGGCCCAACACGCAGGCGCGGACGCTGCACGCTTGGATATGCTCGCACTCCTCTTTGTAGGCCTGCGCTTGGTGTATGTTGCTTTGTACATAGCTGACCGCGCCAATGCGCGCAGCCTGGCCTGGACGCTGGCTGTGGCAACGAATATAGCGATTCTGTTTGCCAGCACGACCAGCGCATAAGGAAGCGCTACAAAAGCCCGAAGCCGTCATTGCAAACGCAGTGAAGCGATCCCTTGCCGCTTGTGCATCGACCTTGGAAAGATGGATGCGGCGCGGCGCTCTTGGCGATACCGGAATGAGGTAAACCATCCTAAGGCGCGGTGGCTGCCTATTTTTTCTTATGCTTTTCTTCAGGCTTTTTGCCTTTTGGCTTGGATGCCACAGGTGCCGCTACCTTAGGCTTGCTGTTGATTTTTGCTGCGGAGCCTGCGGGGACGTTGACAAAAATCACCAGGGCCTGACCGGGCTTGAACTTGGCATTGACGGACACCTTGTTCCATTGGGCCAGGTTGCCTGGGCTCACTTTATAGCGTTTGGACAGGGTCGCCACGGTATCTGCCTTGCCCGCACGAATGGACTTGCGCACGCTGATCATTTCCGGCGTGAGGTTGAGCTGGCCCCGGTCGGCGACGGATTCACTGACGTCTTTTTCCGAGTTGGCTGCGCGGGGAACCAGTAGGGTGGATCCGGCCTTGATCAACATGCCTGCGGGGATGTTGTTCACCTGACGTAGCTGCGCTTCAGTCATTCCGGCTTGCTTGGCCGCTTGGGCAACGCGCACCGTGGCGGGCGCAACCCACACGGTCCAGCTCGCGAGGCGCGGGCCTTTGAACTCTTGTAAGTTTTTTTCGAACACATCGGCGTTATCCCAGGGCAGCAGGATTTGCGGGGTGCCCGCAGCCATGATCACAGGCTTATTCACGGAAGGGTTGAGCGCCTTGAAGTCGTCTAAAGGCACGCCCGAGAGTTTGACCGCCATGGCCACATCGATGTCGTTGACGATGCTTACGGTTTTGAAATAGGGGTGGTTGCCGATATCGGGTAACTGGGCGCTGAAATTTTCCGGCTGGGCCACGATGTTTTTGATCGCTTGCAGTTTGGGTACGTAGTACTGTGTCTCTTGCGGCATACCCAGGTCGGTATAGCCGGTGGGCAGGCCCAGGCGCTGGTTTTTGGCTATGGCCCGCCCGACGCTGCCTTCGCCCCAGTTATAGGCTGCCAAGGCCAGGTGCCAGTCCCCAAACATGCCGTGGAGTTTTTGCAGGTAGTCCAAGGCCGCGCGGGTGGAAGCTAGCACATCGCGCCGGTCATCGCGAAACACGTTTTGTTTGAGTTCGAAGCTTTTGCCGGTGGCCGGCATAAATTGCCACATGCCTGCCGCTTTGGCGCTGGAGACCGCTTGCGGGTTGAACGCGCTTTCGACAAATGGCAGCAAGGCCAGCTCGGTTGGCATATTGCGCATTTCTAACTCTTCGACAATGTGAAAGAGGTATTTGCGCGATCGCTCGGTCATGCGAAAGATGTAATCGGGCCGGGTGCTGTACCACTGCTCGCGGTCGCGCACCAGGTTGCTATGCAGGTCGGGCATGGCGTAGCCACGGCGTATGCGTTCCCATAAATCGGCGGGGGTGGCTGTTTCGGCTACGGATAGGGATTTGCTTTCCTGCAATTGCAGCGGTTGCAGACTGGCCGGGCCTTCAGCAGCAGGTGCAATGATCGCCCAGCCCATCAGTAGCAGGCTGGTGAGCGCACGCAGGGCGCGAAAGCGGTAGTTACACATGGAGAGGGACAATGGGTGCTGACTAGAATGCGCCGGACTTAGCGGCGGTTTGCTGCGCAGTAGCGTCTTGGGGTGGAAGATGGACTGGCGGGCAACTGGCCGAAGCGTCTTGGGACATCCAAAAAATCAGCGTGGGCAGAGCGGGCAGCGAAAACAATGTCATGAGCGACCGGATTATAGATTTGCAAGATTGGCTCCACACCGATGCCGGCCGTTACATGCTGGCTTGGGAACAGGGCCAAGTCGATGCGCTAGTTTCCGACATGTTCGGCTTTCATGCGTTGCAGCTGGGTATGCCGCAATTGCAGGGCTTGGCGCACAACCGCATGCCGCACCGCTGGCTGGCGGTGCAAGAGCCCCATGAGGCTTTTTTAGATGCTGCTGCGCAGGATGCGCGATCGACATCTACCGAAACACAAGAAGCGTTGCTGAACACCTCAGCCCACGCACCCGCGAACGATGCGCCTGCACAGGCTGTAAAAGTAGGCCAAGAAAGCGCAGCGACTGCCGCGCTGCAGCCTTCACTGGTCACTGATTTTTCCGCCTTGCCTTTTCCCGCTGCCAGCCTGGATTTGGTCTTGATGCCGCACAGTCTGGAGATGAGCATGGACGCCCATGCCACTTTGCGCGAGGTGGAGCGTGTGTTGGTGCCCCAAGGCCGGGTGCTGATTTGCGGTTTCAATCCGGTGGGTTTGTGGGCGCTGCGCCAGGCGCGTTCGCGCTTGTGGGAGAGCCTGACCGGCGGACGTTGGCCGGGCCAGGGCTATTTGCCGGTCGCTGGTGAATACATTGGTTACTGGCGCTTGCGAGACTGGTTGCGCCTGCTGGACTTTGAAGTGGAAATTGTGCGTTTTGGTTGCTATGTCCCAGCGGTGTCCAGCCCGGCCTGGCTGCAACGCTTTGCCTGGATGGAACGCCTGGGGCCGCGATGGTGGCCGATCTTTGGTTCTAGTTACCTGGTCGTGGGCGTAAAACGCGTGCGCGGGGTACGCATGTTGGGTGCGGTGTGGAAACCGACACGCGGGCGTGTGCCCCGCCAAGTGCCAGCTAGTCAAAGCAACCAGGACGCATTGCACAAGGAGCAAAAGCATTGAATAAGGTCGTGATTTACACCGACGGCGCCTGCAAAGGCAATCCTGGGCCTGGCGGTTGGGGCGCAGTATTGCGCGCTGCTGATGGGGCGGAGAAAGAACTATGTGGCGGCGAGGCCCAGACTACCAACAACCGCATGGAAATGATGGCGGTGATCGAGGCCTTATCGGCCCTCAAGCGCCCGTGCCATGTGGTTTTGCATGTGGACAGTCAGTATGTGCTCAAAGGCATGACCGAATGGCTGCAAGGCTGGAAAGCCAAGGGCTGGCGCACAGCGGCCAAGCAACCGGTCAAGAACGTGGATTTGTGGCAACGACTGGATGCCTTGGTGCACCAAAGCGAACACCGCATTGAGTGGCAATGGGTCAAGGGCCACGCCGGGGACCCTGGCAATGAGCGCGCCGACGCGCTCGCCAACCGGGGCGTGGAGCAACTGGCCCGCTAGTTCACAGTACGCCGGCGAACATCATCACCTCGACCCCATCGCCCACGGCGATATTGCCTTGCCCATGCGGCAAGACCATCAGGCCATTGGCCTGCACCATTGAGCTGAGCACGCCTGAGCCTTGCTGACCGGTCGTGCGTACTTGCAGCGAGCCGTCTGCCGCGCGCCAGACGATGGCGCGCTGGTACTCGGTGCGCCCCGGCTTTTTGCGAATCGCTTCGCTGCTGCGCGCTTGTAGCAAGGGGCATTGCACTTGCGGATCATCCGCCCTGGCGCCCATCATTTGCCAAAGAGCCGGGCGCACAAAGGCTAAAAACGTCACCATCACCGCTACCGGGTTGCCAGGCAGCCCGAACAAAGGCACTTGCCCTATGCGGCCCACCGCCATGGGGCGGCCTGGCCGCATTGCGATGCGCCAAAAGGCCACGCCGCCTTCGCCCGGGGTATCGCTGTGCGCTAGCTGGCGCATCATGGCCTTGGTGTGGTCGGCTTCGCCCACGCTCACTCCGCCGCTGGTGACAATTGCGTCCGCTTGCGCGGCGGCTTGGCGAAACGCTGCTTCTAGCAAAACCGGATCATCAGGCACTACGCCCAGGTCTATGCATTCAATGCCCATGCCTTGCAACATGCCCCACACGGTGTAGCGGTTGCTGTCATAGACAGCGCCTTCGCGGGGCGCTTCGCCCAGGCTTAGGATTTCATCGCCGGTAGAAAAATAAGCCACACGCAGCTTGCGAAATACGGCTACCGTGGGCAGGCCCAGGCTGGCCAGCAAGCCTAAGGCGGCAGGACCGAGGACGGAACCCTTGGTGAGCGCAACACTGCCGTGCATCACATCCTCACCCCGCAAGCGCCGGTTGTCACCAGGCCGGACAGTGCCGGGCGCTATTTCAATCCGGCCCTGGTGCGTCTTGACCATTTCCTGCGGAACCACCGTGTCCAGGCCAGGGGGCAAAATCGCCCCGGTCATGATTTGCAGGCATTGGCCCGCGCCGATCTGACCCGTAAATGCTTGGCCCGCCAGCGCCCGGCCCGCCACTTGTAATTGCAAAGGTGTGTTTGCGGACAAGGCACTGCCACCGAAGGCGAAACCGTCCATGGCCGAGTTGTCGTGCGGCGGCACGTCCATCGGGCTAATCACGTCTTGCGCCAATACCCGCCCAAGGGCCTGCATGAGAGGCAGCGATTCGGTCTGTGCAGGTTCGGGCACCATAGCGGCCAGAAAGGCATTGACGGAATGTGCCGGTAGTGCATTGGGGTCATAGCCCAATAGTGCGTCAGCGATGTCTGCCAGCGATTGCATAGACCGGTGTGCGCCTTATCCGCCTATGTAACTCATTTCCACCCGCCGCCCCGGCGCTGCCGCATCGCCCGGGGGCAGCGAGGCGCGCAGCATGGAGTAGCGGTCATCGCGTTGCGCCCAGATGGCGCGTATGGAACCTGCCAAATCATTCGCACTCGCACCGCCGCGTAGCAGGCTGCGCAAGTCATAGCCCCGGCTGGCGAACAGGCACAAATACAACTGGCCTTCGGTGGATAAGCGCGCGCGGTTGCAGTCGCCGCAAAAGGCCTGGGTTACGCTGCTGATCACGCCTATCTCACCTGCGTGGGCGTCGGGCTTGCCTTGTGCGTCTGCGTAGGCCCAGCGCTGCGCTGTCTCGCCCGGTGCAAAGGCCTCCATTGGCAACATGGCAAATTCAGTTTGCAAGCGCTCTATCACCTGGGCAGAAGGTAGCACCTCATCCATGCGCCAGCCGTTGGTGGCGCCCACGTCCATGTATTCAATAAAGCGCAACACGATGCCGGTGCCCCGGAAATGCCTGGCCATAGCCAAAATTTCATGGTCATTGGTGCCGCGCTTAACCACCATATTCACCTTGATCGGCCCCAGGCCCGCCGCTTGCGCTGCTTCAATGCCCTTGAGCACCTCAGATACCGGAAAGTCCACATCGTTCATTTGGCGGAAAACGCTGTCGTCCAATCCATCCAGGCTGACGGTGACGCGTTGCAAACCCGCATCGCGCAGGACTTGGGCTTTGCGGGCTAAGAGGGCGCCGTTGGTGGTCAGGGTGATGTCCAGGGGCTGACCTTCGGGGGTGCGCAGGGCGGCCAGCTGGGCTATTAGTAATTCCAGGTTTTTGCGCAGCAGCGGCTCGCCTCCGGTTAGGCGAATTTTTTGCACGCCCAAGCCCACAAACTCGCGCGCCACTTGCACGATTTCTTCAAAGGACAGCAGGGCGGACTGGGGTAGATACTGGTAGTCCTTGTCAAACACTTCCTTGGGCATGCAATAGCTGCAGCGGAAATTGCAACGGTCGGTAACGCTGATACGCAAGTCGCGCAAGGGGCGCCCCAGACGGTCCATGGGCAGCGCGGTCGGGTTGGGGCCACCATGCGTGTTGGCCGGGGGCATGGGATGGGCGCTTTGGCGCTGGTCGTGCACCGGAATCACGCGGGGTGGCTTGGAATTGCTCATGCCGCTATTGTGCAGTGTGCGACTTGGCCTTTCTGAGCGCCTTAGTACTATGATCGTTAGCTATGGATTGGCTAAGGCAAGCACCCACTGGCGATTGGAACGCATTTGCTGCGCGAGTAGTAGGTCGGGTTGCGCGGCCTTGCGAGCTATGAGCGAATCCTCTGATGATCGCCAAGGCGCGGGGGGGCTGCGGGCTTGGTGGCAGCGTCTTTGGCGGGAGCCAGATACTGATGCCCCAACGGTATCTTCAAGGACGGCGATCAGTGCTGCCCCGAACGAACTGTCGGTTCAGGCACAGGCCCAGCAGCAGGCTGAGGTTCAGTTGGAGCCGCGCCGAATCACCAAGGAAGCCCTGTCACTCCTGCAAGCAGCGGGCCCCGCAAAGGTTGCGCCGCCAGATTTACTGGCGCAGCGCGCCGAATTTTGGGCCACCGCCACCCATGATTTATGCCAACCCGCGCAGGCCCTGGCGCTCTTTTTAGAGCGTCTGCGCCGCCTGCCTCCGCAAGCCTCAGCGGATGCTTTGCACGGCTATTTGCAATCGTCCATGGACGATTTGACGCGCTTGCTCAGCGGTCTGATGGAACTGGCCCAGATCGATGCGGGCGAAGTGCAGGCCTCCACCATGGTGGTGTCGGTGGATGAACTGTTTTCCCGCTTGAACGCGCAGCTCGCTGGACAGGCGCAGGCCAAGGGTTTGCGCTTAGCGCTCCGTTCTAAGAGCCAGTCGGTGATAGCGGATCCCGCATTGCTCGAACGCATCTTGTTGGCCTTGGGGCGAAATGCCTTGCAATTTTGCGAGCGGGGCACGGTCTTGCTCAGTGCCCGGCATGTGCAAGGCGGCACTGCCGTGCGTATTGACGTCAGCGACAGCGGGCCGGGTATTGCCGAGCGCGACCATGTCAAAATTTTCGAACCATTTGCCCAGCGAAATGCGGCAAACCCGCAAGGCCCGTCGCGGCCCTCGCTGGGGCTGCATATTGCTTCGCGCCATGCGCGGCTTCTCGGGGCCGACCTGCAACTGCGCTCGGCGCTAGGGCGGGGAAGCCGTTTCTCCATTACGCTGGCGCTTGCGGCGCAGGAGCGCCGCGACGGGGACGAATTACCTACTACTTTGGAGGCCATCGGCCTAAACGGATTGCGCGTGGCTTTGCTAGATGCCGACCAGGAGCGCGCCCGGACCGTGGACGCCTGGCTGACAAGTTGGGGTTGTTTGGTAGTGAACGACCTGAACCTGGACACTGCACAGACCGTGAATGCTGCAGAGGGATTTCAAGCACAAGCCATCGTGTGCGCCTGGCAGGCGGATGCGCCGCTTTCGGCAGGCAAACACATTGAGGCGCTGCGTGCGGGCAATGCAAGTCAGATACCGGCTTGTATTATTTACGCAGACCTTGGCGCGAGCGACGGCCTGCCCAATGTGCCTGTCGCGACCGCCATCCTGGGCCAGCCACTGCAAGCAGCGCAGTTGCGCGCCTGGTTACGCCGCGCGGTGCAAAGCTAGCCCTTGCGGGCTTCAGTTGCTGCCGTTGAAGGCGTAGTTGGCTGCTGCGCGCACCGCCTGCGTGCGGTTGTCGGCAGCAAAGTAGCGCAGGATCGCGCTCACATGGGTTTTGACGGTTTCTTCCGACACTTCCAGTACAGCGGCAATTTCTCGGTTGGTTTGGCCTTCCATCAAGCCACGCAAGACTTTTTCCTGTTTGCGTGACAGCGGGGCTGCAATTACCGCCTTGCCCGCCGCCGCCAGAGGACGTAGCTCCTGGGGCAAATAAATCTCCCCGTTCAGCACCTGGGAAATCGCTTCGAGCAAATCGTCTGTGTTGCCCGATTTGGTGACGAAACCGGCAGCGCCATTTTTGAGCGCTAACTGAATCAATTGCAGCGTGGTGCTACCCGAGATCATCAGCACCACCAGCGCAGGTTGTATGCGGCCCATCTGGCGCAGCACCTCTAAACCATTCATATCGGGCAGGTGATAGTCAAGCAATACCAAGTCGATATCGCGGTGCGGCAGCAGCATGTCAATCGCCGCAGCCCCGGTGCCGGCATGTAGCAATTGCAGCCGGGGATACATGCCCGAGAGCACTTGGCCCAGGCCTTCGCGCACCAGCGCATGGTCATCCACAATGAGTATTTTCACGACGCCTTGCGCCTCCAACTTATTAGTATTTACAGACCGTTGAATATTACACCTTTCACAATAGTGGCCAAAAAAAATCCCGCAAAGCCTATGGCTTGCGGGATGGAGACCGGTCCGTGGCGGACCGGTCAGGGTGGCCAGTGGCCTAGCAGGTATCAGCCGCCGTGGATCTTCATCATCACCGGCACGATGAGCAGCGCCACGATGTTGATGATCTTGATCAAGGGGTTGACCGCAGGGCCGGCTGTGTCCTTGTAGGGGTCGCCCACGGTGTCGCCGGTCACAGCCGCTTTGTGGGTGTCAGAGCCTTTGCCGCCGTGGTGTCCGTCTTCGATGTATTTCTTGGCGTTGTCCCAGGCACCGCCTCCGGTACACATGGAAATAGCCACGAACAAACCGGTGACGATGGTGCCCATCAACAAACCACCCAAAGCCGCCGGGCCGAGCACCAGGCCGACCACGATGGGTGCGACGACTGGCAACAAGCTGGGGATCATCATTTCTTTGATGGCCGCTGTGGTCAACATGTCCACCGCAGTGTCGTACTCAGGCTTGCCGGTACCGTCCATGATGCCTTTGATTTCCTTGAATTGGCGGCGCACTTCCACCACCACGGCACCGGCAGCGCGGCCCACCGCCTCCATCGCCATCGCAGCGAACAAGTAAGGAATCAAGCCGCCGATGAACAAGCCAATGATGACGTTGGGGTCGCTCAAGTCAAACTTGATGTGCGCGCCCAGGCCTTCTAACTTGTGGGTGTAATCAGCAAACAGCACCAGTGCGGCCAAACCGGCAGAACCGATGGCGTAGCCTTTGGTCACGGCTTTGGTGGTGTTACCCACGGCGTCCAGCGGGTCGGTGATGTCGCGCACGCTGGCGGGCAATTCGGCCATTTCGGCAATGCCGCCGGCGTTGTCGGTGATGGGGCCGTAGGCGTCCAAGGCGACCACGATACCTGCCATGCTCAGCATGGAGGTGGCCGCGATGGCAATGCCGTATAAGCCGCCCAGGTCAAATGCGCTGTAAATCGCCGCGCACACGAATAACACAGGCCAGGCGGTAGAGCGCATGGACACGCCCAAACCAGCAATGATGTTGGTGCCGTGGCCGGTGGTTGATGCTTGCGCAATATGCTGCACTGGCGCGTACTGGGTGCCTGTGTAGTACTCGGTGATCCAGACCAGCGCGCCGGTCAAAATCAGGCCGATAGCGCAGGCGCCGAAGAGTCCGCTGGCGCTCAAGGTCCTGCCATCGGGCAATGCCACCGCGGCGGGGAACATCGACTGGGTGACAAAGTAAAAGGCCACTAAAGACAGCACGCCCGCGACGGCCAAGCCTTTGTACAGCGCAGGCATCACATTGGTCATGCCGGGGCTGGCTTTTACAAAGAAGCAACCGATGATGGATGCCACGATGGACACGCCGCCCAGTACCAGCGGGTAGAGCACCATATTCGGACCGGCGGTACCGGCCAGCAGCGCACCCAGCACCATGGTGGCGATCAGGGTCACCGCATAGGTTTCGAACAAGTCAGCGGCCATACCGGCGCAATCGCCCACGTTGTCACCCACGTTGTCCGCAATCACGGCAGGGTTGCGTGGGTCATCTTCCGGAATACCAGCCTCGACCTTGCCCACCAAGTCAGCGCCTACGTCAGCGCCCTTGGTGAAAATGCCGCCGCCCAGACGGGCGAAGATAGAAATTAAAGATGAACCGAAGGCAAAACCTATCAGCGGATTGAGCATGGCAGCCAGTGCTTTGCCGTCCGCAGGCACGCCGCCTGCGGTCAGGTACCAGTAAAAACCGGTCACGCCCAAGAGACCGAGTCCGACGACCAGCATGCCGGTTATCGCACCGCCGCGAAAGGCGACATCGAGCGCCGGGCCAATACCCCGCGTGGCAGCCTGCGCGGTACGCACGTTGGCGCGCACCGACACATTCATGCCGATAAAGCCGCAAGCGCCTGAGAGCACCGCGCCGAGCACAAAACCACCCGCGCTCAGGGGGTCTAGCACCACCGCAATAAGAATAGCCAGTACCACGCCGACCATGGCGATGGTTTTGTATTGCCGTGCCAAGTAGGCAGACGCACCAGTTTGAATCGCCGCGGCAATTTCTTGCATGCGGGCATTACCTGCGTCCTGGGAAAGAATCCAGCTGCGGGCCCAAACACCGTAAATCACGGCAATCAAACCACAGACAAGCGCAAGAATCAGCGCTGAGTTACCTGTCATATAAATCTCCAAACTAGCATGTTTCGCGAACAAAGGAGTAACGCTGGCGGTACTCCCGCTGCGTTGCTTCCTCGTGCTCACAACCTGCAATAGTCGGAGAGCCGATTGGCCAACTCCCGCAACTGTAGCCGCAAAAGTCAGCAATACGGAGCTTCGCAAGGGCCAAGTCAGTAAAATCAGGGTTAATACTGATATTGATCGGTATTCACTTCCAACCACCTCACGAGCTATTTATGTCCCTTGACAAAGTCACCCCCGGAAAAAACGCGCCTAAAGAATTCAATGTGATCATCGAAATCCCGATGAACGCAGACCCGGTGAAATACGAAGTCAATAAAGAAACCGGCGCGATCTTCGTAGACCGTTTCATGAGCACCGCAATGCACTATCCGACCAATTACGGCTACGTTCCCAAGACCATCTCCGGCGACGGCGATCCGGTCGATGTGCTGGTCATCACGCCAGTGCCTTTGATTCCTGGCGTGGTGGTTCCTTGCCGCGCTATCGGCATTCTCAAAATGGAAGACGAAGCGGGTATGGACGGCAAGGTGCTGGCGGTGCCCATCGATAAAATTTTGTCGCTCTACACCCAATGGCAAAAGCCTGCCGACCTCAACCCTCTACGCCTGAAAACCATCGCCCATTTCTTTGAACATTACAAAGATTTGGAAGAGGGTAAATGGGTCAAGATTTTGGGTTGGGAAGGCCCTGAGGCAGCGCACCAGGAAATTTCTGAAGGCATTGCGAATTACCAAAAAGAGCTGTCTGCTTAAAGCCCAGGTTGATCAATCGATTGTCAATTCAGGACGCAGCGATCGCTGCGCCTTGAAGGCTAAGCTTTATTGAGGTTCGGCTGACATGCCTTTAAAGGGCGAGCGTTGCTGCAGGTTCTCCAGGTATTGGTCTATGCCTTCGCCTTCGCGCTCTAAAAAACGGGCTACTGCGTCGGCAAACGCGGGGTGGGCCAGCCAGTGCGCGCTACTTGTTTTGACCGGCAACAGGGCACGGGCCATTTTGTGTTCGCCTTGTGCGCCACCTTCAAAGCGCGCGTAGCTTTGCTCTATGCACCATTGCAGGGGCTGGTAATAGCAGGCCTCAAAGTGTAGGCAATCCACACGCTCCAGCGCGCCCCAGTAGCGTCCGTAGGCGACCCGGGGCTCGCTACCATCTGCGCTGGCACTGCTTAATCCGATCAGGCTGCAAGCGATGGGGCGACCCGCGCGTTCGGCCACGAAAAGTAACCAGTTTTCAGGCATGTTGCTCTGCATAGCCGCAAAGAAAGCGCGGCTCAGGTAGGGTGCATTGCCGTGTTCCAGGTAGGTGCGCTCGTAGCAGCGGTAGAAAAAATCCCAATCGGCATCGCCGATATCGCGCCCTTTGGCCCAACGAAATTGCACACCTGCTTCAGCCACCTTTCGCCGCTCCTGGCGAATTTTTTTGCGCTTGTCTTGCGACAGGCTGGTCAGAAAGGCGTCGAAATCAGCGAAACCGGGTGTGGTGTTGGTCCAGTGAAATTGCACCGTGTGGCGCAACATCAGGCCGGTATCAGCGCAGGCTTGGGCATCTTGGGGCGATGCGAATAACAAATGCAGCGAGGAAAGCCCCCGGTCTTGGCTATAGGCAATTAATGCGGCGATCAGCGCGTGCCGCGCCGCAGCATCGCGCGCCAGCAGGCGGGCGCCCGGCACGGGCGTGAAGGGCACTGCCACCGTGGCCTTGGGGTAGTAAGCCAGCCCGTGTTGCTGGTAGGCATTGGCCCAGGCCCAGTCAAACACGTATTCTCCATAGGAATGGTCTTTTTCGTAGAGCATGCAGGCGCCATGTAGGGCGCCGTCCCGCTCTAGGCTGATGCAAACCGGCCTCCAACCGGTGGCCGGGCAAGCGCTGGCGCTTTGCTCCAGGGCCGCCAGATAGGCGTGGCGCATAAAGGGGCTGGCGTCGGGGTGCTCGGCCAGCAAGCCGTCCCATAGTGCGGCATCGATGGCGCAGACCGAGTCGTGTACACGGGTGACATAATCATTAAGCCCCATGCAGCCTCCCGACGTAGGCTTGAAAGGCGCCCGATGGCGCACACTGCGCCACTGTTTTCATAAGCATTCGTACATGACTCTCAAAATTTGCGTTGCTCAACTCAACTTCATCGTAGGTGACCTGAGCGGCAACGCGCAAAAAATACTGGATGCGGCAAACCAGGCCCATGCACAGGGCGCGCGTTTGCTGCTGACACCCGAATTGTCGCTGTGCGGCTACGCCGCCGAAGACCTGTATTTGCGCCCCGCATTTATGCAGGCCTGTGATGATGCCCTGAAATGGCTGGCCGCGCAGTTAGCGGGCCTTGCTGACATGTGCGTGGTAGTGGGCCATCCGCAAGGCGGCGACCAGCGCGGTAAGGCGGTCTCCATTACCCAGCGCTTTAACTGTGCCAGCGTGCTGCGCGAAGGCCAGGTGCTAGCCACCTATGCCAAGCAAGAACTGCCCAATTACCAAGTGTTTGACGAGCGGCGCTACTTTGCGCCCGGAAGCCAGACTTGTGTGTTCGAGGCCGGCCCGGCGCACTCGCCAGTGCGTGTGGGCCTGCTGATTTGTGAAGACGCCTGGTTTGAAGGCCCGGCCCATGCGGCCAAGGCGGCGGGTGCAGAGTTGCTGGCGGTGATCAATGCCTCGCCTTTTCATTTGGGCAAGGGCTACCAGCGCGAGCAGGTCATGGCCGAGCGCTGTCGCGCCACCGGCTTGCCTTTGGTTTATGCGCATCTGGTGGGCGGGCAGGATGAACTGGTGTTTGAGGGGCGCTCCTTCGTGTTGGATGCGCAGGGCCAGGTGCAGGGCCGCGCAGCCAGTTTTCAGGAGGCCCTGTTTGAATGTTCGCTGGAAGACGGCGATTCAGCGGCTGGCAGCCCGGGCGATAAGTTGGCTCGATGGGCCGCCGCCATCGAGCCGCAGCGCTGCGAAGAAGCCGATTTGTGGGACGCATTGGTTTTAGGTGTGCGCGATTACGTGGGGAAAAACCGATTTCCCGGCGTATTGCTAGGCCTATCGGGCGGTATCGATTCGGCGCTGGTGCTGGCGATTGCGGTGGACGCGCTGGGTGCCGATAAGGTGCGTGCAGTGATGATGCCTTCGCCCTACACCGCTGACATCAGTTGGATAGATGCCCGTGAAATGGCAGGGCGTATGGGCGTGCGCTATGACGAAATTTCTATTCGCCCCGAGTTTGAAGCCTTCAAGGCCTCGCTGGCCGGTGAATTTGCCGGGCGCGCCGAAGATAGCACCGAAGAAAACATCCAGGCCCGCATACGCGGCACGCTCCTGATGGCCTTGAGCAATAAATTTGGCTCCATGGTGCTGACCACCGGCAACAAGTCCGAAATGGCTACCGGCTATTGCACCCTGTATGGCGATATGGCCGGTGGATTCGCCGTGATCAAAGACTTGCCCAAGATGAAGGTCTTCACCATGGCGCGCTGGCGCAATCAGCATGACCCCTATGGCACTGGCCAAGAGCCAATTCCTGAACGCATCATCACGCGGCCCCCCAGCGCCGAGTTGCGACCCGACCAGACCGACCAGGACAGCTTGCCGCCTTACGAGGTGCTCGATGCCATCATCGAACGCTACATGGAAAACGACCAGAGTATCGTCGAGATCGTGGCGGCCGGTCATAGCGCCGCTGACGTGGAGCGTGTCACCCGGCTAATTCAGATCAACGAGTACAAGCGTCGCCAGGCGCCCCCCGGAATTCGCGTCAGCCACCGCAGTTTCGGCAAGGATTGGCGTTATCCTATTACCAATCGATTCCGTGCCTGAATCCACTTTTTTAACTTTTGGGGACCTGCCATGAAACAAATTACCGCCATCATCAAACCATTCAAATTAGAAGAAGTCCGCGAGGCGCTGGCTGAATGCGGGGCCAGCGGCTTGACGGTTACCGAAGTCAAAGGTTTTGGACGCCAGAAAGGCCACACCGAGCTGTATCGTGGCGCCGAGTACGTGGTGGACTTTTTGCCAAAGGTAAAAGTGGAAGTGGTCGTCAAGACCGAGGATGTGGATCGCTGCGTGGATGCCATCGTGAAGGCGGCCTATACCGGCAAGATCGGCGATGGTAAGATTTTTGTGACCTCGGTGGAGCGTGTGGTGCGGATCCGCACCGGCGAACAGGACGAGTCGGCGGTTTGAGCCGCTTTTCTGCGGGCCTGGTTTAAGTGTCCAAACCCTTGCGCGTGGGCTCCGTAGGTTTGTAGTGAACTAGCCGCGTACCCGCGACGATGTCGTGCCAGAACTGTCTGTTCGGCGCCAGCCCGCTGCTTCCAGCCCAGGCGGCCACCCACAGTAAAAATACCAAGACTTGCACCCCCGCAGGCAAGGCGGCTTCCCAGGCCAGTGCCAGAGGCGGAAGCACCCACACCCAGCTGAGTGCATAACGCAGCAAGGCCCGTTGCCGGGTGACCAAGGCGCCATGGGTATCGACCAGCCGGATATGCCAAGTCTTCATAGCGAGTGTTTGGCCCCGGGTCCAGAAAATGACGAAATAGGCGCTCAGGGCCAGAAAGATAAACACCTGGAGCGCAGTCCGATTGTCCATGGCGTTGCGCGTTTGGGTGAGCGTCCCGAACAGGTAGCCCGCGATGAAAACCACGCCAAAGAGCAACATGCCTTCGTAAAGCCAGCAGGCCATGCGCCGCCACACGCCGGGCGTTTGGTATTCAAAATTTTCCAAAGCAGTGGGTTCGGACATGCGGTGGGTACGGGGCGTCTGGTGCCGGGCTTGGGGGTTGGTAAGCGGGCCGGTCGGGCTTCTTGGCTGCTTGCAGGCAACTCCGCAATAGCTTCATACGCTCAGCACGCTTTAGTTTGACGCTGCGTTGTCCTTCAAGGGAAGCAAGGTGTAGCGGTCAATGGCAGGTCGCGCATTGGAAGAGGCTTTGACCGGCTCAGGCGTTTTGCGCGTCACGGGTACTTCTGCCAGTTTACTGGGTGCGACCGGTTTGGCCGCTATGGCGGCACCGCTTGGCTTTTTCGGGGCCTTGTCCAACAAGGCGCGTCGTTCCTCTTCGGTCAGTGCTTGGTAGGCTTCCCAGGTGGCTGCGCGGGCATCCGGCGGCAGCTTCTTGGTTTGCGCGAAGTTCAAGCGGGCCTGCTCGCGCTCTTTGGGCTTTAAGGCGGCCCATTCGGCCATTCGGCTTTGCAGCTTTTCCCGGTCGGCATCGCTCATGGCCGGATAATTTTTGGACAGCGCCAGCCATTTGCGGCGATGGCCTTGGGAAAGGCTGCTCCAAATTGAAGCCAGGGGTTGAAGGGATTGTTGCTCAGCAGCGCTTAACTGCTCCCAGCGCGGCTCGGCATCCGCAGTCGGTGCGCTCGGCGCTGCTGGGCCAGTGGCAGTAGTTTGTGCGTTTCCAGTGCCTGCAAGCAAGAGTAGCGCACAGGCGCATAGCCACGGGCGCAGCAGGGTAGTGGGTTTGAGCAAAAGGAACATGGAGACGACTAGCCTCCGATTCTATTCCTGCGTTGCCTTTTTCAGGTATTGCAAAAAGCCGGGGTCGGTGTAGGCGGTCGGCGGCAAATCAGCCGTTAGCAACTCGGCATCCACTTCCGCCAATTCAAACGCGCGCTCCTGGTCTTGCATAACGCCAATCGCCATCAAGCCCAGCACCAGGGCCAGCAAAGGCAACAAAGCGGAGGCACGCGTCCAAAAGCCCGGTGAATTGATGCCCAAGGTGCCGCCCGCACTGTGCGCACCGGCCAAAACGGGCGCTAGCTGGATTTCCGTAACGCGGCGGTTGTCCAGCGCCCGCATGCGACTCGCACGCAGTCGCTCGGTGATGTTATGGGGCAGATCCCGCGAACCTTCTTCTAGGCGGGCCGCGATCCGGGCGCCAAAGCGCGCCTCGGTTTGCCTGCCAGGGCCGGTGGGCTCAGAGAAAATATTCATGGATCAATCCCTTTCAATCGTAAAGCTTTAGCCAAGGCGCTCACCGCCCGCGAACAGTGCGTCTTAACGCTACCTTGGGAGCAGCCCATAGCAGAGGCGGTTTCCGCCAGATCCAGCTCCTCCCAGTAACGCATGAGGAAGGCTTCTCGTTGACGCGCTGGCAAATTCTGAATTTCCAGCTCGATAGCATGCAAAGTTTGGGCCCGCTCGGCCTGGGACTGGCTGCTTTCTTGCTGCGGGCTGTCAGAATTTGCGAGCAAAGCTTCCAAGATGTCAAATTCGCCGTCGCCCTCCGCAGAGTCAAAGTCGCCCAATTGGGTGAAAAGGGCGTTGCGGGTTTTTTGGCGGCGGAACCAGTCCAGGGTGGCGTTGCTGAGAATCCGCTGGAAGAGCATGGGCAGTTCCTCGGGCGACTTGTGCCCGTAGTGCTCGGCCAGTTTCATCATGCTGTCTTGTACGATGTCCAGAGCGGACTCTTCGTTGCGTACGTGGTAGTAAGTCCGCTTAAAGGCGCGCTTTTCCACGCCGCGTAAGAACGCGTCGAGTTCGCGTTCAGTTGCCAAACCGCCTCCGGGGCGCACGGCGAAGGGGCGTTTTCGCGGTCAAGGGTGTGCGGCTAGGTCTCATAAGTGTGCACAAATTATCGCACCGGCGCACTGCGGTAGGGCGGGGCTAGGGGGCGGTAATGGCAATTGATGCCATAATGCGCCTTTCGTTCAAAAAGCAAACGGGTTCTGGTCCGGCGCAGCATTCAATGCGTCCATGTCCAAAATCTTAAGTCCCGACGAGGCACCACAAGTGTTTACGAAGGGGCACCCAAGGTGTTTCGTCAGAGAAATTCGCAAAGGTTCATCATGGAAATTTCCAAGGCCGAATTGGCCTCCGCAGCTGCTGTAGCAGCAAACCCCAAATCCGCTAGCGTCCCCGAATTGCGTGGCGCAGAGATTTTGATTAAAGCCTTGCAGGCCGAAAATGTGCAGTACATATGGGGCTACCCCGGCGGCGCTGTCCTCCACATTTACGACGCTTTTTACAAGCAAGACACGATTCAGCATGTGCTGGTGCGCCACGAGCAAGCGGCAGTGCACGCCGCTGATGGCTATGCGCGTGCGACCGGTGAGGTCGGCGTAGCCCTGGTGACCTCTGGCCCCGGCGTTACCAATGCGGTGACCGGCATCGCTACCGCGTACATGGATAGCATTCCCATGGTGATCATCACCGGCCAGGTGCCAACCCACGCGATTGGCCTGGACGCTTTCCAGGAATGCGATACCGTAGGTATCACACGCCCCATCGTGAAGCACAATTTTTTGGTGAAAGATGCCCGCGACATGGCGGACATCATGAAAAAAGCCTTCCATATCGCGCGCAGCGGCCGCCCTGGCCCCGTGGTGGTCGATATTCCCAAGGACGTGTCCTTCAAGAAAGTCCCATACAAAGGCTACCCGGCCAGCGTAGAAATGCGCTCGTATAACCCGGTGCGCAGGGGCCACGGCGGGCAGATCCGCAAAGCTTTGCAGCTCTTGCTTGCGGCCAAGCGCCCCTATATTTATACCGGCGGCGGCGTGTTGCTCAGTAATGCCTCGGCCGAACTGCGGACCTTGGTGGATATGCTGGGCTACCCGTGCACCAACACCTTAATGGGCTTGGGCGCTTATCCGGCATCGGACCGCAAATTCTTGGGCATGCTGGGCATGCACGGCACGATTGAAGCCAACAATGCCATGCAAAACTGCGATGTCTTGTTGGCCGTGGGTGCGCGCTTTGACGACCGCGTGATCGGCAACCCTAAGCATTTCGCGCAAAACGAGCGCAAGATCATCCACATTGATATTGATCCCTCCAGCATTTCTAAGCGTGTGAAGGTGGACATCCCTATCGTCGGTGACGTCAAGGAAGTGTTGAACGAATTGATCGCGATGATCAAGGAAAGTACGGTCAAGCCTGACGCGAACGCCTTGGGCGCCTGGTGGGACACGATTGAAGGCTGGCGCGCGCGCCAGTGCCTCAAGTACGACCACGGCAAAGGCGATGTGATCAAACCCCAGTTTGTGGTCGAAACGCTGTGGAATATGACCAAGGATGGCGATACCTACATCACCTCGGATGTTGGGCAACACCAGATGTGGGCCGCGCAGTATTACCGCTTTGACCAACCCCGTCGCTGGATCAATTCAGGTGGCTTGGGCACCATGGGCGTGGGTATTCCTTACGCTATGGGTATCAAACTGGCCAAGTCCGACAGCGAGGTGTTTTGTATCACCGGTGAAGGCTCGGTGCAAATGTGTATCCAGGAACTATCCACCTGCTTGCAATACAACACGCCCATCAAAGTTGTCTCTTTGAACAACCGTTATTTGGGCATGGTGCGGCAGTGGCAAGAGGTGGAATATGAAGGCCGCTATAGCCACAGCTACATGGACGCACTCCCCAATTTCGTGAAACTGGCAGAGGCTTACGGCCATGTGGGCATGCTGATTGAGCGCCCCGAAGATGTGGAGCCGGCTTTGCGCGAGGCACGCCGATTAAAAGATCGTACGGTGTTTATGGATTTCCGCACCGACCCGACAGAAAACGTCTTTCCTATGGTTCAAGCGGGCAAGGGTATTACCGAAATGCTGCTGGGCTCGGAAGATCTCTAAGCGGCAAGGACTGCATTTAATTAACTACTGAAGACAAGTCTATTGCTTGCCAAGCCTGTGCGTTACCGCGCACAGGGGAGGGCGGTGAAAAGAGGCGTCTTGTATCTATGAAACATATCATCGCTGTTTTGCTGGAAAACGAACCCGGCGCCCTATCCCGCGTGGTGGGCTTGTTTTCCGCCCGTGGTTACAACATTGAATCCCTCACGGTGGCGCCCACCGAAGACCCTAGCCTCTCGCGCATGACATTGCAGACCAATGGTTCGGACGATGTGATTGAGCAAATTACCAAACATTTGAACCGTCTGATTGAGGTGGTCAAGGTGGTGGATTTGACAGAAGGTGCTTACATCGAGCGCGAACTCATGATCGTCAAGGTACGCGCGGTGGGCAAAGAGCGCGAGGAAATGAAGCGGATGGCCGACATTTTTCGAGGCCGCGTGATCGACGTGACCGACAAGAGCTACACCATTGAGTTGACCGGTGACCAGGCGAAGAACGACGCGTTTTTGCAGGCTATCGAGACGGACGCGAT
>CAJBBZ010000087.1 GCA_903951445.1 uncultured beta proteobacterium | reverse complement strand
GGCATTTGCTTTCAAACGCCAGTTTTCCCTGCATGATTTTTGGGTCGGTCGGTGCGCTGCTGGCCTCCATATTGTGGTGTTCCAGATCAGCCGGTTTGGCCTGCGCAAGCGTAGATATCAACCCGATCGCACCTTGCGAGGCATTAGCGAAATGGTGGTCCACCATGATGTAAGAACCCGCCTCAGGGATCATCATCTCCACGATGGCGCTGTTGCTCGAACCGAGCAACACGGTTTGCATACCGCGCATCTGGTTGTCCGGGTTGCCCTCTAGCCACACGCGGTCAAAAATGGTTCCCACCACATGAAAGCTCGAAGTTTTGCTCGGCCCCACATTCAGCACAAACAAACGCACGCGCTCGCCGGGCTTGGCCACCAGCGGTTTTTTCACCATGCCGTTATGCACGCCGTTGAACACGGTATAGGTGGGTTGTGCGGCCTTGAGGCGGACTGGATCGAGCACATACACCGGCGCGCCATCGACCTTGTGGCCGGCCGGGTCGGGCTTGACATAAAACTCGCTCTGAATCACCAGGTACTCATGGTCCACCTTGGTGGGGTAGCCCTCTTTGGGCTCGACGATGACAGCGCCATACATGCCCGAAGCAATGTGCTCCAAAATCATGGGCGTACCGCAGTGGTACATAAAAATGCCGGGGTAATTGACGGTGAATTCAAACTCAATCGTCTGGCCCGGCGCGATGGAACGGTACTTGTCCTGCGGCGACACCATGGCGGCATGGAAGTCCATCGAATGCATCATGGGCGCGACCACCATCGACATGGCGGGCAGGGTTTCATCGCTGCGGTTGGTCATGCTGAAGTGGATTTTGTCGCCCACCCGCGCCCGCACCGTAGGGCCGGGCACCTGGTCGCCAAAAGTCCAGGCACTGAACTTCACGCCAGGGGCAATTTCAACTAGCTTATGGCTGGTATCTAGTTGTACATATTTAATAGGTGCAGGGTCCAGCGGCTTGAGCTGCGCATCAAAATTGAGCGAATCGCCTTTTGAAAACGGCCCTGTATGGCGCGCGGCGCTCAAAGTTGCCGGGGGCGATTTCAGCTCTATTTTGGAAGCGTCATAGGGGTCTGACGCCACCTTGGTGGCAGGGCCGCAGGCCGTCAGCATAAGCAGGCAAGCAGCCAATAGGCCGCGCACGATCGCAGGGGGATTCATAAGATAAGTCCAATCGCAAAAAGCAAAACGGCATCTTGCGTGAGACGCACCGTTTTGGGGAAACTCATTGCGAAATGCGGCACTTAAGTTGGCGCGGCTTGATACAAGTCAATCCGGCGGCGCATGGCCCGCACGGGCGGCAGTTTTCAGGTAAAAAGCCTTGGACGGGCTTGGATAACTTTCGACAGGCTTGCTTAGGACGCGTGGCGCAGTGCGTGCGCGGTGCTTTTGCCCGCCTTGCCGCAGTAAGGCGCGGGCTTAGGGAACATCTGCCTAAGTCCAAACGGGTCATTGCGAGCGCAGCGAAGCAATCCACTTTGGCTTGCGAATCTTGCACTTATGGACCGCCGCGTCGCTGCGCTCCTCGCAACGATGGACTTATGCAGACCCACCTTAGTAAATCTCGGGGATGAACATTTCTGCGGCTACTTTTTGCCGCACATAGTCCTCATGGCGGACCCGCGCGGGCAGGACTACGGGCGGGTGCGGTATTTCTTCGTAAGGCATTTGCGCCAAGAGGTGCGCTATGCAATTGAGTCGTGCCTTTTTTTTGTCCACGGCTTGCACAATCCACCAAGGTGCTTCGGCGATGTGGGTGCGGTCTAGCATCACCTCTTTGGCCACGGTGTAGTCTTCCCAGCGCTTGCGCGATTCCAGGTCCATGGGGCTGAGCTTCCACTGCTTTAAGGGGTCGTGAATGCGGCCTAAAAAGCGGGAGTGCTGCTCCTCATCCGAAATCGAAAACCAGTATTTGATCAGCTGTATGCCCGAGCGCACCAGCATTTTTTCAAACTCGGGCACGGTGCGAAAAAACTCTTCGTACTGCTCATCGCTGCAAAAACCCATGACGCGTTCCACACCAGCGCGGTTGTACCAGCTGCGGTCAAACAAGACCATCTCCCCGGCGGCGGGTAGGTGCGATACATAGCGCTGGAAATACCACTGGGTGCGTTCGCGGTCGTTAGGCGCAGGCAGGGCCGCCACACGCGCTACGCGCGGGTTCAGTCGCTGCGTGATGCGTTTGATAGCGCCGCCCTTGCCCGCTGCATCGCGGCCCTCAAATAGCACCACCACTTTATGCCCGCTGGCTACCACCCAGTCTTGCAGCTTGACTAATTCGCCTTGCAGGCGAAATAGCTCGCGAAAGTAATGGGCGCGTGCCGCACGCGATTCATCGGTGGCGTTGATCGCGTCCTCAGCGCTAAAGGCACGGTCCTCCACCTCCATCTCCAGCTCTTCATCAAAGCTGTCCAGCAGGTCCATGCGGATGCGGTGCACCAACTCGTCGTCTTTTGGATTCGTCATGGAGCAGTTCCCTAAAAATATGTGGCGTTGCCTAGCTCACCTCAGCGGGCGAGCCAATAAAGTTGCGGCCCCGGGCGGAGCCCAGTTCCAGGCTTAAATGTTCCCGCCCGCTCGAGGAAGTGCGCAGATCGCGCGGACTGACGCCCAGCCCGGCCAGCCATTGCGTTAATTGCTGTGCGCCCGGCGTCTTGGCGTCCTCAAAAACGCGTTGCAGCAAGATAGCGCAATCGCTAGAGGCTTCTTCGGCCAATTCCCAGGCCATGGGCAGCCAGACCGCGCAGGCGTGGCCGTGGGGTAGGTGTTCGTGCAGCGTCAAGTCATAGGACAAAGCATGGGCCAAGGCGGTTTGGGTTTGCGACATCGCCAAGCCCGCCAACACACTGGCCCGTGCCAGCGCAATGCGCGGCGCATGTGCGTCCTGCCCTTGCAGCAAGATCGGTAGCTGCGCAATCACGATGCGCGCGGCTTCCAGCGCCAGGGCTTCGGTAATCGGGTTGGTCTTTTTATTCCACAAAGATTCCAGTGCGTGCGCCAGGGTGTCGAGCGCGCAATCGCGGCTTTGGGGCAAAGGGCAGCTCAAGGTCAGCTTGGGGTCCACGATGGCGCGTTCGGCAAAACCATCTGGCGGCGACCAAGAGAGTTTGACTGCAGGCAATGCATCGGTATCCCATAGCGTGGCCCAGCGCGTGACTTCGCTGCCGGTGCCTGCCGTGGTGGGCAGTAACCATAGCGGGTGGCGCTCATAGACCTCGGGCAGTTGGTTATGACGCCAGGTTCTGGCGCACAGCGCAGTGTCCGCAAGGCGGTAGCGCACAGCCTTCGCTAAGTCCAAGGTGCTGCCACCGCCCAAGGCAATCACCGTGGTGCCCGGCTGGCGCTGCATGGCGGGCCACAAGGTTTTGCACAGTTGGCGAGCCATTTCAACCGTGGCCAGGCCGCCTTCGTACCAAGCCCAGCCAAGGCAATGCGCGCCCAGGGTGTCGCGCAAAAAGTCTGCGTTGTCGGCGCTCAGCGCGGCGCGGTCGGCCAGCACGACCACTGGCTGCTCCCACTGCAAGTCCCGCACGGCGCCACATCCCCAAGTGATGCGTACCGGGTTGTGCCAGCCTAAATGAAGCGCTTGCGCCGCCATGCGGAAAACATATCAATCACCGTCACCGTGATCGCCAGCATCAGCAAGACGGCGCAGGTTTGCGCATACTGAAAGCCGCGGATGACCTCGTACAAAACCACGCCGATGCCGCCTGCGCCCACCATGCCCACGACCGAGGCAGAGCGCACATTGGACTCAAAACGGTACAGCGAATACGACAACCACAAGGGCATGACCTGCGGAAAAATACCATACACCACTTCAGCCAACTTGTGCCCGCCCATGGCGCGTATGCCTTCTACCGGGCGCTCGTCGATGGCCTCCACCGCTTCGGAAAACAGTTTGGCCAGCGTACCGGTGGTGTGCACAAACAAAGCCAGTACACCGGCAAACGGCCCCAAGCCCACCGCCACGATAAACAACATGGCAAACACCATCTCGTTAATTGACCGGCACAAATCCATCAGGCGGCGCACCGGTTGGTGTACCCAAGGCGGCGCCACGTTGTGCGCGCTGAGCAAGCCCAACGGAACTGCCGCCACAATCGCCAGCACGGTACCCCACAACGCGATGTGCAGGGTGATCACCATCTCGTGCAGGTAAATGCGCCAGTCATGAAAATTAGGCGGAAAAAACTCCCGTGCGTAAATCCGCATATTGTCCGCATCGCGGATCAGGTCTAAAGGGCGCATTTCTGCGCCCTGCCAAGCCCAGGCCAGCACTAACAGCACCACGCCCCAGACCACGGTGGTCGTCCAGGAGGAACGCCCCGCACCGGCCTGCGCCAGCAAGGCCTCCAGCCGGTCGGCGCTGGCGCTTGCTGATGCTTGGACGGTGCGCATAGGCCTTGGGCTTTTCAATTACTTGGCCAGTGCAGCCAGTTTTTTGTCGATGTCGGCCAGCAAGCGTGTTTTGTCTTCGGCACTGTAATTCGCGTCGTTCTCAATTTTGACGCGGTCTTTGTACAACTCCAATTGGCGGATAGGCGTCAACTGGTCATTGGTGGACTCTTTGAAGCCGCTGTAGTTGTAGATTCTGCTCATCACTTCCTTGTCTGCATCCGTCTTGCCGTAGCCCATTAGAAAGTTCTTCACCTTGGCTTTGACCGCCGGGTCCAGGTCTTTGCGCCAGACGATGGGGTCGTTGGGGATCAGCGGGCTCTTCCAGATGATCTTAAGTTCCTTGGCCATCTCGGGCTTGGTTTGCTCCAGCTTATCGGTCTCTTCGGTGTTGTTGGTAGCCACATCGACTTGCTTGGCCAGCACGGCTTGCAGGTTGGCGCCATGGCTGGCATTGCGGATGGTTTTGAAGGCGGTACGCGGGTCCACCTTGTTCATGGCAAACACGTAGTAGCTGGGCACCAAAAAGCCTGAAGTAGAGCCCGGGTCGCCAATGCCAAAGTTAATCGACTTGCTGTTTTTCAGCACATCATTGAGGTTGTTGTACGGGCTGTCTTTTTGCGTGATCAGCAGGGAGTGGTAACCCAAAGAGCCGTCTGAGCGCAGGATTTGCGCAAACACTTCGCCATTGGAGCGGTCCACCGCATCAATCGCAGCCTTGTTGCCATACCAGGCCACTTGCACCTTGTTAAAGCGCATGGCTTCGACTACACCGGCGTAGTCTGGCGCGTAAAAAGCCTTGATCGTCAGGCCGGTTCTTTTCTCCATGTCGCGAAACAGCGGCTCCCAGCGCTCGCGCTGTACGCTAGCTGAATCGGTAGAAATAACGCCAAAGTTAATTTCCTGAGCGGCTGCCATGAGGCTGGCCGACAGTAGGGTCAAAGCAAATACATAGCGCATTGGTTTCATAAAACACTCCTAAAGATAAAAAGAGAAAAACGCTTGGGAACTACACGGGAACTGGCATATCGCGATGCGCTGGGCGCAGCGGAACATGCCCTTCTTCCAGCAGCAGTTCGTCACTATGGCTGCCGTACAAATCGCGCAAATGGGTATCGGTCAAATCGGCGGGCGGGCCGTCAAACACCACGGCGCCAGCGCGCAGCGCAACAATGCGCGAGCAATACTGGCGGGCCATCGCTACGTTGTGCAAGCTCACCACCAAGGTCATGCCGTTTTGCTGGTTGAGCTGTTTAAGCAAGTACATCACCCGGCGCGCTGACTCGGGGTCTAGCGAAGCCACCGGCTCATCGGCTAGCAAGATACGCGCGCCCTGAAGCAGGGCACGGGCTACGGCGGCGCGTTGTTGTTGCCCGCCCGACAGCGTGGAGGCGCGCTGCAAGGCATAGTCGGCCAGGCCCACCGAGTCCAGGGCTTGCAGCGCCCGCAGTTTTTGCTCATGGGTAAATGTGCCGCTCAGCACGCGCCATAGTGGCATGTGCGGCAATAAGCCGGTTAACACATTACTCAGCAGCCCCATGCGACCGACTAAATTGAACTGTTGAAAAATAATGCCGGTCTGGCGCCGCAGGGTGCGTACATCGGGGCTGAGTACACCGCCGGTTTGCAACGTTTTGCCAAACAGGGCTACCGCGCTGTCTTTACCGTCCAGCAATTCCAGGCCGCAGATGCTGCGCAGCAGGGTCGACTTACCGGAGCCCGATGCGCCTAAGAGGCCTACACACTCGCCGGTCTGAATCTGCAAATTAACACCGTCTAAGGCCTGCGTACGGCCAAAGCTTTTTCTGGCGTGGGCAATAGCAATAGCGATGGACGGCGAAGACGACATGGGCGCAAATGTCGCCCAAGCGCGTGAAACTTTTATGACAATTGCGTGTAAACCGTAGCCCTAGCGGTCGTCATTTTTAGCACCCATGGCGCTACCCAAGTAGTTGTTCATCCAAAAATACGCCACCAGTCCCAGCGCCAACAGCACCATAAACCCCTCGGTAAGCGCCAGGCCGAGGTCGGACTTCAGAAAGGGGAAGTGCTCAAAGTTCATCCCAAAAAAACCGGTGATCAGATTCAGCGGCAAAAAGATGGCGGTCAGTGCCGTCAGCGTCTTCATGACATCATTGTTTCGGTTGCTTTGCACATTAAAGTGCATTTGCACTGCTGCCTCAGCGCTTTGCTCCAAGCGGCTGACGTGGTGCACCACCCGTTCAATATGCTCTAGCACATCGCGGCTGCGCACGCGCAGCATCTCCAGCTCTTTTGCCGACAAGGTTACGTCCTCTTGCCAGGCATCCAGCGCGTCAATCCAGTCCTGTACAGCGGCGCGCTGGTCTTCGCAGACTTCGTCTAGGTAGTGCAAGGTCAGGCGCGAATCGAGCAGCGCGCTCCAGTTATTAAAGCGGGTGCGGGGGTTGATCAGCTCGCTTTGCCAATGATCCAGCTGGCGCGTGAGCTCGCGGCGCAGGTCCAGGTAGCCATCGATCATTACGCCAATCATGCGTAGCATCAAATCGGCTGGGTTGGCCGGTACGCGCCCGGCGGTGTGGTTGGCGCCGCTGTGCAGCAGGCGGCTGGCAAAGGCATCGCGCACGGTGCAATCGGCCGGGTGCACCGAAATCACCACCCGCTCTAGCACCAAAAAGCCAATCGGGCTGGTGTCTATGCGCCGCAAAATCGGCGGGCCGCCCTTGCTGCTGGCGCGGTGCAGTATCTGGCCGGGGTTGGCCACATCGGTCTCGGTGCGCCCGCGCGCCAAGCGGCGAAACACCAGCAGGTCGTATTCATTGGTGTAGTCGTAGTGCGAGGGCAACTGGTTGTTGAGCAAATCAGACACATGCAAATCAATCAGTTGCACGCCGCACTGGTTTTCCAGCAGGGCATGGATTTCGGCTTGCATCACCTCGAACTCGCGACGGCTGAAACTTAGCCATAGATAGCCTTGGCTGGGCAAATGCTTGGGCATGGCATCCGACTCGGAAATGCTTCTGCCTTCAATGGATAGTACGTGCATAGCGCTCACCTGCTTTTTTTGATCTTGGGAAGATCGGACGCGCAAATGTACCTAATTGCGATCGGCGCACTTTGCCAGTGGCGGGGCAGGTGGGAGTGGGAAACCCTAGCAGGCGGTGGCAAGGCCTTGGGTTGGGGCGTATTTGTCGACCTACGTTTGGGCTCTCGCTTGGCCTTGTGGCGCGGTGCACAGCGCCAAGGCTGCCTGCACCAAGGCTTGACCCAGATCAGGCAAAGGCAAATGCGGCCCAGGCCGCAGGCGCAAATAGCGGGCAAGCCACCCACAATGCAAGGCATGCAATTTGCATTGACCATTTACCTACGCCAAACCTAATGTCTCATCACCACGCCCTTGTCTGGATCGACCATGTCCAAGCCCATGTGATTCACTTCAGCCCAGATGATGTTGAGCAGTTCGTGGTGCAGCCGCACCACCCGCACCACAAAGTGCACTCCACCGCAGGCACCTTGGGCGATGGGCGTGCACCGGTGGACAAAGACTATTTCCACCGCGTAGCCCAGGCCCTGTTAGGTGCCGAAGAAATTTTGGTTGTCGGCCCGGCGCAAGCCAAGCTGCAACTGGTGAAACACATCCACGCACATGAGGTCACCTTAGTGCCCAAGTTGATCGGCGTGGAAACCGTGGACCACCCCAGCGACGCCCAACTGGTGGCCTACGCCCGCAAATACTTCCGCGCTAAAGACCGCATGCTGTAGGGCCTGGTGGGACGCATGACGCATTCGCCGTAGGCAGTTACCCTCTTTGGTTTGCCTCAGGCCTTGGCTATGGGCCGCCGCTCTAGCCCTTTATCTTGGTCGGTATCGCATAGGCGCCATAGGGCGGCTGCGGTAGGCGCAATTGCACCGCCAGGTTTTGCGAGGCGTCGTACACCATATAGCTTCCGCTAATGCCTTCCACGGTGATGGACGCGGCGGTATCAAAAAAGTTGGCCACTGCGCAACTGCCGCTGGCGTTGGTGGTGCAGGTGGTTTTGCCGCCGGGCAATTGGTTGATCGCCACCTGCGCATTGGCTACTGGGGCACCCGTGCTGACATCGCGCACCGCCACTTGGATGGTGGCGTACCACAGGCCGATGGGCCGCGCGGGGCCGTCCGTGGTGTAGCGCATGCTGGCCACCGCCACGGTTTTGGTGGGTATCACACCGGGCACGCCGTCGGCCATGGAAAACACCAATTTATTGGGCGAGTTCGCATCCAGGCCGCTGAGTTTGTTGGTACTGGCCTTGTCCACTAAATATTTGGCTAGGGCAGCGGGGGTGGCCGCCGGGTTGGCCTGCAGCGCCAAAGCCGCCACGCCCACCACCGCCGGGCTGGCCATGGAGGTGCCGCTCATGGTGGCGCTAGCCGTGGTGCTGCTGTGCCAGGCGGAGGTAATCGACGAGCCTGGCGCAAAAATATCCACGCAAGCGCCGTAGTTGGAAAAACTGGCTTTGGCGTCGTTGCTGGTGGATGCACCTACGGTAATGGCCGTCGGTTCGCTGGCGGGCGAGGCGGAGCAAGCGTCGTTGCCGTTATTGCCCGCTGCCACGACGACTACCAAGCCCTTGGCCACGGCCGAGGCCACCGCCGCGTTCAGCGCCGCCGAGACGCCGCCGCCTAGCGACAAGTTCACCACCGCGGGGCGTATGCCAGTGTTAGCAGCCCAATCTAAACCAGCGATCACACCGCTCACCGAGCCCGCGCCCGCGCAGTCCATCACCCGCACCGGCACCAGCTTCACTTCCTTGGCTACGCCCCAGGTGCGCCCGCCCACAACGCCCGCCACATGCGTGCCGTGGCCGTTGCAATCGCCAGTGCCATTGCCATCAGTCACCACGCTGAAGCCCGGCAATACACGCCCGGCAAATTCGGCATGGTCAGCGCGGATGCCGGTATCGACAATAAATGCCGTGACCCCGGCGCCGGTGTTCTTAAACGCATATTGCGAATCGAGCGGCCGGTCCACTTGGTCAATACGGTCCAGGCTCCAGGTGGCCTGGCGCTCGATGGACACGGCTTGGTTGAGCTGCACCATCTGGTCCGGCTCCACCTCCAGCACATGGGGCTGCCTGCGCACCCGCTCCAGCTCGGAAGCCGGAATCGTGGCGGTAAAACCCCGAAAACCATTTTTGAAATGCTGGTGTACCCGGCCACCCCGGCCCCGCATCACCGACTCGGACTCGGCTTGCGTATCGGCCACGTCTTTGGACAAAGTCACGATATAGCGGTCGGCAATTGGCTGGGGCGCCGGAAAGCGAAAGCTGGCGATTTCTTGCGGCGCGGACTTGGCCTCCAGCGTTGACAACTTTTGCGCGGTGGGCGATGGGGCCGTGGTGGGCACCTTGGGCGCCTTGCTTTCCCGTGACTGGGCTGCCCCGGCGCTGGTGCCCGGCTGGCGCGCGGTATGGCTATCAGCCGCTTTGCTTTGCGGCACCACGGATTCGCTGCCCCAAGTGGTTTGCTGCTCGGGCGAGCCTGCCTCGTTGAGCCGCAAAATCTGATCCCGCTCCACCGCCAGCACTTTTGGGTTGTTGCGTACGCTGTCCAACTCAGAGGCCGGAATCGTCGCCGCAAAACCTTTGAAGCTGTTTTTGAAATGCTGGTGAATCCGCCCACCCCGGCCCCGCATCACCGCGTCAGCCTCGGCAGGCACATCGGCCACGCCTTTGGCCAGCGTCACGATATAGCGATCCGGCATGGGCTGCCCCGGCGCATAGCGCACCACCGGCGCCTCTTGCGGCCCCGGCTTTTGCGCCCCCACTGTGGAAGAAAAAAGACAAGCCAATGCCCAGCACAGGGCCCGTGCGGCGTAAGTACGCATAGTGAACTCCAACGAATTTATTTGTGTTTATTGTATTAATTGAAATATAAAACACAATAATTTCAATAAAAGAAAAAATTGTTAAATTCGGTTTTTTAGAAGGTTAAACATTAGGAGTTCGAAACAAGCCTTTGAATTTATTGATTTCGCAGTGAGAAGAGGCGCGCAAAATACATTGCGTGTGGCTGGGGGGTGTGTTGCTTTTTTGGCGGGAGCGGTTTTGCGGGGGATGCGCAATGCCTTCCTGCTGACAGGCCGCATGCCATCGCCTAGGTGCGCCATGCGAGGCGGCTGGCCATGGCAAGGCACTAGGGTTTAGCGTGGTGCTTTGCTATAGTCGCCAAAAACATAATCAAACCAAGAGCACGCCCCTAGCGCGCCACCACGGTCAGCAGGAGGCAAGCGATGCAGCGATTCGGCTATGCGGGGTGTCACACCCGCACCCACTTTTAATGGCGCGCCCACGCGGGAGCGCGGCGCAATCTGCTGGCGAAGTCAGCACGAACAGCGCATCCAGAACCACGTCCACACGCTCTGGTAACGGCGCTGCCAAAAGCAGCGCCACCATCGGCTTTGAAGCCAAGCTGTGGCTCACCGCCGACAAGCTGCGCAACAACATGGACGCGGCCGAATACAAGCACGTAGTGCTTGGCCTGATCTTTTTGAAATACATCTCTGACAGCTTTGAGGTGCACCGTGCCAAACTGCTGGCAGGCCTTGGCGACTATGCCGGTGCGAACCCCGAGGACGCTGACGAATACCGCGCTGAAAACGTGTTTTGGGTGCCGCAAGCGGCACGCTGGAGCCACTTGCAAGCCAGCGCCAAACTGCCTTCCATCGGCAAACTGGTGGACGATGCCATGGTCGCCATTGAGCGCGACAACCCGCGCCTCAAAGGCGTGCTGCCCAAAGACTACGCCCGCCCCGCGCTGGACAAACAGCGCCTGGGTGAGTTGATTGACCTGATCGCCACTATCGAGCTGGCCGCCGCCACCGAGGGCGAGCAAACCCATCGCTCGGTGGACTTGCTGGGCCGTGTGTACGAATACTTCCTCACCCGCTTTGCCAGCGCCGAGGGCAAAAACGGCGGCCAGTTTTACACGCCCAGTTGCGTAGTGCGCTGTTTGGTGGAAATGCTGGCACCCTACAAAGGCCGCATCTACGACCCGGCCTGCGGCTCGGGCGGCATGTTTGTGCAATCAGAAAAATTTGTCGAAAGCCACGGCGGCAAAGTGGGCGCCATCAGCATTTACGGCCAAGAGAGCAACGCCACCACGCGCAGACTGGCCATCATGAACCTGGCCATTCGCGGCATCGAGGCCGACTTTGGCGAAGCGCAAGAAGACAGCTTCAAGCGCGACCTGCACCCGGACTTGCGTGCCGACTTCGTACTGGCCAACCCGCCTTTTAACGACAGCGACTGGCACCGCCGCGATGACGATGTGCGCTGGCAATACGGTGTGCCGCCCAAAGGCAATGCCAACTTTGCGTGGGTACAGCACTTCATCTACCACCTTGCACCACAAGGCATGGCGGGTTTTGTGCTGGCCAATGGCAGTATGTCGTCCAACCAATCGGGCGAAGGCGATATACGCCGCGCCATCATCGAAGCCGATTTGGTGGACTGCATGGTGGCCTTGCCGGGTCAGCTTTTTTACAGCACGCAAATACCCGTGTGCCTGTGGTTCATCAGCAAAAACAAACAGGCAGATGGCAAACGCGGCCTGCGCGACAGACGCGGCCACACCTTGTTTATAGACGCACGCAAGCTGGGCACGCTGACCGACCGGGTACACCGCGAACTTACCGAAGACGATTTACACAAAATCACTGGCACCTACCACGCTTGGCGTGCTGCCAAACCGGCCACGCCCTACCAAGACCTGCCCGGCTTTTGCAAAAGCGCCAGCGCCGCCGACATCGCCGCCCACGGCCATGTGCTGACACCCGGGCGCTACGTCGGCGCGGAGGCAGTGGAAGACGAAGGTGAACCCTTTGACGAAAAAATGCCCCGCCTGGTGGCCGAGCTGGAAGCGCTGTTTGCCGAGTCGGCAGCGCTGGAAGAAACGATCAGAGGGAATTGGCGGGAGATGGGTCATGGCCGCTGAGACCGCCCAAGAAGAAACCCCGGCTCCAGTCACCGTCGCTAAGGGCGGGAGAGGGAGTTCCGGGGCTAACGGAAAAAATTCTACACAGAATTTGCAGTTTGGGACAGCTTTTTTTAAGGAATTTCAAAAAGCAGTGTCACCAGAACGTATGGCCGCCTACACCGGAGAAGCCGGTGAAGCAGTCACTCCAGAGTGCTTGGCCATGGCGCGCTACCTGTTGAACATGGCCTTATGTGAAAGCCTATACGCACCGTTGCATTTTTGCGAAATCGGCTTGCGCAACGCGATTCACCTAGAACTGTCCAGTCAGAACCAAAGGCAAGACTGGTATGACAGCCCGCACTTTGCGTTAACGCCTTGGGCACAAACTGAAGTCACGCGTGCCAAGCAAAAAATTATGGAAGACAAAAAATCAGTCACACCTGACAGAGTTATTTCCAAACTCAATTTTGGATTTTGGACGAGCTTATTTGAAAGCCATTACGAACAGCGCACTGACTTTTTACCCACGGGCATCAAAGGCGTGTTTCCCTACATGCCCAAAAAATTGCATAGGCGTAAAGAACGAAAGGCCGATCTGGAAAAGATTCGACAACTACGCAACAACGTGTTTCATCACGAACGCATCATCCACTGGAAAGACCTGGACAGCCGCCACCAGCAAATTCACGATGTATTGGGTTGGCTCAACCCGTCGCTGCGGCACATGGCGCAAGCGGTGGACCGGTTTACAGATTTGCGAAGCGCGGGCTTGAAGCCTTGGATAAATATTGTTCAAGGGGATGGGCGGGGGGTGGGTTATGGAGGGTAAGTGGAAGCAGACAACAGTTGGGGAAGTCGCTATCCGTATTACCAAGGGCACAACTCCCACCACCCTTGGCGGTCGCTTTACGGACAAGGGAATTAGCTTTGTAAAAGTTGAATCCATTTCTGAAGATGGCCGCTTACTCCCAGACAAGCTCGCATTTATCGATGAAGCAACAAATGCCTTGCTACCGCGCTCAAAATTAGAAGAAGACGACATCCTATTTACGATCGCAGGCACTATTGGGCGCGCAACTCGCGTACCTCGCTGGCTATTGCCAGCAAATACAAATCAAGCGGTCGCGATCGTCCGCCCAAAGCGCGCAGTTATAGATCCTCGTTTTCTGTTTTATGTTTTGACGGACGAAAGGCGCGTTAAGCATGCGAAGACTAGGGTAGTCCAGTCGGTGCAGGCAAACTTCAGTCTTGCGGAACTCTCATCACTTGGCTTTGGGCTCCCTCCGCTGGCCGAACAAAAACGCATTGCCTCCATCCTCGGCGCACTGGACGACAAGATCGAACTCAACCGCCGCATGAACGCCAAGCTGGAAGACATGGCCCGCACCCTCTTCAAAAGCTGGTTCGTGGACTTCGACCCCGTCCGCGCCAAACTCGACGGCCGCCCACCCGCAGGTATGGACGCCGCCACAGCGGCGCTGTTTCCTGATGCGTTTGAGGAATCGGCTTTGGGCTTGATTCCTAAGGAAGGTCTGCACAACCCCCGCCGCAGCGTGAGTTGAACATTAAGAATTCACACAATGAAATCTCAATCGCGTTTTCACCGACTTTGCGGGCATATGGCCCCCGGTTTGCCGCCTTGCGGGTCCGCTTACGGGCATATGCCCTTACTACAGGCGCACTCATCCCGGCGCTCCTGCAAGCATTGGCCTTCTGGCCATCCACAAATTGCTCAAGGCAAACAGCGTAACCAGTTGCGCCGTGTTCTTAGCCAGCCCTTTGTAGCGCACCTTGGTAAAGCCAAACTGGCACTTGATAACTCGAAACGGGTGTTCCACCTTGGCCCGCATGCTGGCCTTGATCTGCTCGGCTTTATCCAGCAAGCTGCCCCATGGCGAATGCTTGTCGAGCGCCCTGCGCTTGCCTGGACGCATGGCAACGTGCCAGTGCACGCCTGTGGCTTCCTCTCTCTGGCTGGCTCCTTGGTAGCCTGCATCTGCAAAGACGACTGTCTCCTTGCCATGCAAAAGGCCGTGTCCCTGGGTGACATCGTTGACATTGGCGGGCGTGCCGATGACGGTGTGCACCAGTCCCGAGTCTGCATCCACGCCAATGTGCGCCTTCATGCCAAAGTGCCATTGATTACCCTTCTTGACCTGGTGCATCTCAGGATCGCGTTGGCCGGTGCTGTTCTTGGTGGAGCTGGGCGCAGCAATCAAGGTGGCATCCACTACCGTGCCCGCTTTAAGCATCAGGCCCCGGCTAGCCAGTGTGGCATTGATGGCGGCCAGCAGTTGCAGGCTCAACTGGTGCTCTTCAAGCAGGTGGCGAAATCGCAGGATCGTAGATTCGTCAGGAAAGCGGGTGATGCCAGCATCGAGTTTTGCAAATTCGCAATACTGCGGCACATCGTGCAGGGCTTCTTCCATGGCTGGGTCAGACAGGCCAAACCATTGCTGCATAAAGTGAATGCGCAGCATCGTGGCCACTGCAAAGGGCGGGCGACCCGTTTTGCCAGAGGGAGCGTGCGGCTCGATCAAGGCCACCAGATCAGCCCAGGGAACCACCAGTTCCATTTCGTCCAGAAATTCACGCTTGCGCGTTCTCTTGGTGATCAATTCGAAACCGGTAGTGGCAAAGCTTTTTTGTTTCATCGGCATTTAACGTTTGGGCGATCCAGAAGGCTGACTTATGCAGACCTTCCTTAACTGTTATTGATAAGGCTTTATAGGCAGTTGTTGGGGCAGGGTTGGACATTTGTGAAAGTGATCCTCGGATTGGAGTGTCTTTAGGCAAGAGAGGGCCTAACGCCGCTAAGTGGCGCGCATTAGAATTCGCAGCACAACACCCCCAACGCATCCCATAAGTACTGCGCACCATTGGGGGTTTCTTTTTTTTGCGCTGTGCAAAATTTGTTTAAGTTGGCTGCCTGGGTTTTGGGCCAACCGGTTAGCTTTTCGGCGCAGCCCGTCGGCAGCCGTCCGAACCTAAGTGACACACCTTATGCCAAAAGACGCCATAACCCCATTGATCTCGTTCGTCGCAGCCAAATAACTGAATGATGACGCTGCTATCGCTGAAATTATGAAACTGACCCAGGCCTTGGAATCGAAATTCCCCGTGTCTCAGCGGGCCACCAAAGCGTCGCCGTCGTACCCGGCGGATGATGGCGCTTTGAAGTTGGTGCAACTTCGCCAGATCAAAAAAACTGCTGCAAAGTCAAACCCTAAGCACTTGGTACGAACCAGCCTTTTGGATGTCAGTACTGCATGAACCCGCTCGTGCACTCAAAGCGTGGAATGCCCATCCGCGAAGGAGCCGCCTTCCTTGTGCAAGTTATTCCAAGCTTTTACAGCCAGCGCGGCTTGTTCTTCGGTTGAGGCGCGCACCGCACGCTGATCGGCAACTGGGCGCAAATCTCTATGCGTAGCCATTTCCTTGGTACGCCCATCGATTTTGGAGCATCGATTGGCGGGCAATGTCGCCAGAACATCAGCAAGTTTTCTGTGCATTTTTCGTTTCCTAAAGCTATGTGAGAACTAGCACGCTAAGGCGGCAGCACCAAGCTCGCGCCTTGGCCTTGCCCCCTCAAACCCCCGCAGGCTCGTGCGTCATATCCAGGTGCAGCATGGTGCCGGTGTACGGGTGCGCACGCGCCACGTCTTCGTCCAGTTCCACACCCAGGCCGGGCGCGGTGGGCGGGATGATGTAGCCGTTTTCCCATTGGATGGGCTTTTTCAGAATCTCGGTGTGAAAACCGCTCCAGTCCAGAATACTTTCCTGGATTAGGAAGTTGGGGCTGCACGTCGCCAGCTGGATATTGGCGGCGCCCACCACCGGGCCGCAGTACAGGTGCGGGGCGATTTGCACATGGCAGGCTTCGGCCATGGCGGCGATTTTTTTGCCTTCCAAAATGCCACCCACACGGCCCAGGTTCATTTGCAAAATCGCCGCTGCGCCTTCTTCCAGCACACGCTGAAATTCCCACTTGGTAGCCAGTCGTTCGCCGCAGGCTATGGGGATGGTGGTGCCGCGTGCCACTTTGCCCATCTCGCGCTGGTTGTCCGGCGGGATGGGTTCTTCAAACCACAGCGGGTCGTATTTTTCCAGGCGCCGCGCCAGGCGGATGGCGCCTGCCGCCGTCATTTGGCCATGCGTGCCAAACAGCAAATCGGCTTGGGTGCCCACGGCTTCGCGCAACATGCGGCAAAAGGTTTCCGACCGGTCTAGCTCGGTCAGCGAGAGCTGGCGCCCGTCGTACACGGTGTAAGGGCCGGCCGGGTCAAATTTCAGGGCGGTAAAGCCCATCGCCAGGTATTCGGCGGCGCGCTCGGCGGCCAGCACCGGGTCGGCATAGACATTGGTTTTGTCGCCTTCTTTGGGGTAGATATAGGTGTAGCTGCGCAGCTTTTCATGCACCTGGCCGCCCAGTAATTTATAGACCGGTTTGTTGACGTCTTTGCCCACAATGTCCCAGCAAGCCATGTCAATGGCACTCAGGATGCCCATGGTGCTGATATCGGGCCGGTGGATAAAGCCGCTGCCATAGACGCTGCGCCAGATGCGCTCGGTGTCATAGGGGTCTTTGCCGACCACACAACGCTCCACCACATCGCGCACCATGTGCTCCACCACGCTGGGGTGGTAGGGCAGGTTATAGACCTCGCCCAGGCCTTCAATGCCTTCGTCGGTGACGAGCTTGATGAACACAAAGTAGCGTCCGCCAAAGCCGGGCGGCGGGTTGCCCACGACAAAGGTTTTTACGTCGGTGATTTTCATGCGGTCTCCGTTTTTTTAGTGGTTGCCCGAGCGCCCCTCGAAAGGGGCGCACTTACAGGCGTTTAGCTGGCGCAGTTGATGACTTTGTATTCCAAATAGTCCTGCAAACCAAAGCGGCCCCACTCGCGGCCATTGCCGCTTTGTTTGTAGCCGCCAAAGGGCGAGCAGTAGTCCTGCCCTTGGCCGTTGATGGACACCATGCCGGCCCGCAGACGCCGCGCCACGCGCTTGGCACGCGGCACGTCGGCGCACTGGATGTACGCGGCCAGGCCATAAGGCGTGTCGTTGGCAATCGCAATCGCTTCCTCTTCGGTATCAAACGGAATGATGACCAAGACCGGACCGAAGATTTCTTCGCGCGCGATACGCATTTGGTTGTTGACATCGCCAAACACCGTGGGGCGGGCGTAATAGCCTTTATCCATGCCTTCGGGTCGGCCCAGGCCGCCGCACAAGAGGCGCGCGCCTTCGTCGATGCCAATCTGTATATAGCGCTGCACCGTCTCCCACTGGCGCTTACTGGCCAGCGGGCCAATGCCCTTGCCTTTGTCCGCACTGTGGATGACTTGCACTTTGGCGCCCGCCTCGGCGGCATGTTGCAAAGCCTCGGCATAGACGCTGCGCTCCACCAACAGGCGCGTGGGCGCGTTGCAGCTTTGGCCGGTGTTGCTCATGCATTTATTCACGCTAAAGCGCACCGCTTTGTCCACTTTGCTGTCAGCAAAAATAATGTTGGGTGATTTGCCGCCCAGCTCTTGCACTACGCGCTTGACGGTGTCGGCGGCATGCTTGGCTACCGAGATGCCCGCCGCGGTAGAGCCGGTGAAGGAAATAAAGTCTACCTCAGGGTGGCTGCTCAGCAGGGGGCCGATGTGCGGGCCATCGCCATACAGCATATTGAACACGCCCGGCGGGTAGCCCGCTTCATGCACAAACTCGGCTACCAATTTGCCTGACAAAGGCGCGTATTCGCTGGGCTTGAGCACCACGGTGCAACCCGCCAACAGCGCAGGCGCCAGCTTGGAGACGATTTGGTTGAGCGGCCAGTTCCAAGGCGTGATCAGCACGCACACGCCAATGGCTTCGCAGACCAGATCAGCATTGGCCCCGCTGCGCGTTTCCCAGGGGTAGTCTTTGGCTGCGGCCAGCGTGGCCTTGATATGGCCGGGGCCGCATTCGGCTTGCTGGTCGTAAGCCCAGTCCCAAGGTGCGCCCATTTCCAGGCTGATGGCGCGGGCCATTTCTTCGTAGCGGCGTTCAAACACGGCTTGCAGTTTTTCTAAGAGTGCGGTGCGGTGCGCTAAGCTGGTTTGGCTAAAGCTGTCAAAGCTGTGGCGCGCGGCCATAACGGCGCGGTTCACGTCTTCTTGCCCGCCCATCATCACCTGGCCAACCACCGATTCATCGCCAGGGCTCACCGCTGCGTGTACGGTGTGCGCCCCAGCGGGTTCTACCCATTGGCCATCGATATAAAAATTGCAATGCGTGCTCATAAAAAACCTTCGTAAATTATTCAGCGACCAGCTCGGTCGGGTAGCCGGGGGCGCGCAGTTCCAGGCCGCAGGCTGCTTCAATCATGCGCACCACTTCGGGCGATTGCGCTTGGCTGCCGTACAGGCCGCGTGCGCGTCTAAAGATTTGTTGCGCCATCGAGCCCAGCTCTAAGGGCACGCCGATTCTTTCGGCGATGCCGTTGACCAGACCCAAATCTTTGCAAGCCAAGTCCATAGTGAACTTGACGTTGTAGCTGCCCGAGAGCACTAGCTTGGATTCGGTCTCATGCACAAAACTATTGCCCGAGCTGGCGCGGATAGCGCGGTAGGTGGCGTCTGGATCGACGCCGTATTTGGCCGGCAGCATCATGGCTTCGCCTGCGGCAATCAGGTGGATAAAGGCCAGCATATTGGTCACCACTTTGACCACCGAGGCATTGCCCATCTTGCCCATGTAAATGATCTCGCCGCCCATGGTGGACAGGATGTCCTGCACCCGGTCAAAGGTAGATTGCTCGCCGCCCACCAGCACCGTAATCTCGCCCGAATTGGCCAAATGCACACCGCCCGTGACCGGGCATTCCAGCACCGTGATGCCTTTGGACTTGGCCACGTCCGACAAGCGCAGCAGGTCTTCCATGTCCGTAGTGCTCATCTCAATCCAGGTGCCACCGGATTGCAGGTTGTCAAAAACGCCACCCTCGCCTTCGACCACTTTGCGTGACACGGCGGGCGATGGCAACACGGTAATGACCACATCCGCATTGCGGCAAGTGCCCGCCACATCGTCTGACCAGGTAGCGCCACCGGCCAGCAGGCCTTTGGCCAGGTCTTTGTTCAGGTCGTTCACGACCACCGGGTAGCCCGCTTTGACCAAGTTATTGCACAGGCCTTCGCCCAAAGCGCCTAAGCCGATGAAGCCGATACGGAGTTTGTTGGCACTCATGAAAATATCCTTCTGTGTAAGAGTGGGTTTTGAAAAAAGGGTTGAAGTTGGCTTACTGTATTGGCATGGATTGCCACGGCCTTCGGCCTCGCAATGACGCCGCGTCCGACCTGCGGCCTGGCAATGCTTGCTTGCAATGGGTATCGTGCATGTTCAACGGTTCACATCCACCACCACGCGGCCGCGTGAGGTACCGGCCATAAAGGCGGTAGCTTGCGCTGCAACTTCGCTCAGGCCCACGGTGCGCTGCATATGCGCTTGCGCCTGGGCGGGAAATTCGGCAGCCAGGCGCGCCCAGGCGGCATTGCGTTTGTCCAGGGGGCACATCACCGAGTCCACGCCCCACAAGCGCACGCCGCGCAAAATAAAGGGCATCACCGTAGTGTCCAGCCCGAAGCCACCGGCCAGGCCGCAAGCGGCGACTGCGCCGCCGTAGTCGATCTCGCTGAGCATGCGCGCCAACACCGTGCCGCCCACCACATCGACCGCGCCTTGCCAGCGCTGTGTACCCAGCG
Source organism: uncultured beta proteobacterium (assembly GCA_903951445.1). Taxonomy (GTDB): domain Bacteria; phylum Pseudomonadota; class Gammaproteobacteria; order Burkholderiales; family Burkholderiaceae_C; genus Allorhodoferax. The sequence goes on along the minus strand of CAJBBZ010000087.1, from coordinate 10,335 downwards.
GGGCGGGTTTTTCTTTCCACTCGGGGCCGCCGATCACGTCCACGGCGCCCAGGCCTTTGAGGTAATCGCGGTTCTCGTCGGGCCGTTGCGTCAGCGCCGTCACCTCATAGCCCCGGCGCGCCAGCAGGCTGATCGCCACGCCGCCCACGCCGCCATTGGCACCAGACACCAAAATCTTGCCGCGCTTGACGCCCGCATCTTCCAACGCCATCACGCACAACATGGCGGTGAGGCCTGCGGTGCCAATCGCCATCGCACTTTCGCTGCTCATGGAGGGTGGCAGGTGTACCAGCCAATCGGCTTTGACGCGCGCCATCTGGCTGTAGCCGCCCCAGTAGCGCTCGCCCACGCTCCAGCCGGTCAGCGCCACATGGTCGCCAGCGCGGAAGGCTGGGCTGGCGGATTCCACTACTTTGCCGGCAAAGTCGATACCCGGCACCATGGGAAAGCTACGAATGATCTTGCCCAGGCCGGACAAGGCCATGGCGTCTTTGTAGTTCATGCTGGAGTAGTCGATAGCGACCAGCACCTCGCCAGCAGGCAGGTCGGACACATGCAGCGCCTTGAGCGAGGGAACCGATTTGCCGTCGATTTGGTCAACGACCAGTGCATTGAATGGGGTGTCCATGGCTTTGCCTTTTTACAAAAGTGGATGGGTTCGCAGCAGCGGCGCTAGAGGCCGGTCAGCGATTGTCCTGCAAGACCATGGCCGCGCCTTTTTCGGCGACCATGATGGTGGGGGCGTTGGTATTGCCCGACGTCACCGCCGGAAACACCGAGGCGTCGATCACCCGCAAGCCTGCGATGCCATGCACGCGCAAGCGCGCATCGACCACGCCGCGCGTGTCATCGGGCGCCATGGCGCAGGTGCAGGACGCGTGGTAAACCGAACCGGCGCGCTGGCCGAAGTCGGCAAAGATTTGTTCTTCGCTTTGCACCTGGGCGCCGGGCAGGTGTTCGCTGCTGATGACCTCGGCCAGCGGCGCGGCAGCGGCAATGCGGCGCAACAGGCGCGAGCCGTCCATGATGTCCTGCCGGTCGTGTTCGGTGGTGAGAAAGTTGGTCTCGATGCGTGGCTTGGCCAGCGGGTCCGGCGAGGTAATCAGCACGCTGCCCCGGCTGGTGGGGCGGCAGGTGTTAAAAGAGATCAAGAACGCTGCAAACGGGTCTGGGTTTTGCAATTGGAAGCGCTTGCCCACTGGCGCGCTGCTTGCGGTGTAGCTGATGGGGTTGAAGTACAAATGCAAATTAGGCCGCGCCAGCTCCGGGCGGCTGCGCACAAAGGCGCCGGCCTGGTTCACGCTCATGCCCAGCGGGCCATTGCGGTCCCATAGATAACGCATACCCGCCCACAGCTTGCCGTACCAGGGGCCCAGCGTGTTGTTCAGCGTAGGCACTTTGGACTTGAAAAAATAAGACACTGCCAAATGGTCTTGCAAGCCCTGGCCGACGCGCGGCAAGTGGTGCAAGACCGGCACGCCTTTGCTTTGCAAATGCGCCGCATCGCCCACGCCCGATACCTGCAAGAGCTGCGGCGAATTGACCGCACCGGCGGACAAAATCACTTCTTTGTCAGCGCTAAACATCTGCAGCACGCCGTCAATGGTGCATTCAATGCCAGTGGCGCGGTGCTTGTCGATGACCACGCGGCGCACCATCGCATGGGTAATAACCGTTAGGTTGGGTCGGCGCATGGCGGCGCGCAAAAAGGTTTTGGCGGTGGACTCGCGCAGGCCTTTGCGTATCGTCATTTGCCACAGACCAAAACCCTCTTTGGTGGGGCCGTTGAAGTCGGCAGTACGGTTGAAGCCCAGCGCATCGCCAGCCTTTAAAAAACGCTCGCACAAGGGATGCACCTGGTCGGCAAAATCGCTGACATGTAGCTCGCCGCCCGCGCCGTGGTGGTCGGACGCACCCCAGCAATGGTCTTCGGATTTTTTGAAATAGGGCAGCACATCTGCCCAGCCCCAGCCGGGGTTACCGGCGTCGCGCCAGTCGTCAAAGTCGCCTTCCTGGCCGCGCATATAGACCATGGCGTTGATCGAGCTGCTGCCGCCCAGCACTTTGCCACGAGGCCAGTAAATGGCGCGGTGGTTCATGGCCGGGTCGGGCTCGGCGGTGTACATCCAGTTGTATTTGGGGTCAGCGTAGGTAATGCCATAGCCCAGCGGCACCTGGATCAGCGGGCTGCGGTCCGAGCCACCGGCCTCTAGCAGCAATACCCGGTGTTGGCCGCTCTCGGTCAGGCGCTTGGCCAGCACACAACCGGCCGAGCCCGCGCCCACGATGATGAAGTCAAAACGGTTCATAAACAGCAGGCTTGGCGGGTGGCAATCAGGGACATGGGGGCTGCGATGGGCAGGGCTTTGGCGAAGGCGACAGGTACAAAGGTCATACTATGCATAAGATTGCATGCCAACAATGCGGTCAAAAAAAGTAATTGAACAAAGTTTTTAGCCCCCGGCGGGAGGCATTGGCGGGCTGATCGTCCCGTCCCCCCCAGGCTTTGCGCCGCAGCATGCACCTATTTTTATGTCCTTTGAACAACTGATTTCATCTGCCAGCTTGGGCGATGGTAGCAAGCCTAAGTACCAATCCATCGCCGAGGACTTGGCCCAGGCCATTTTGAACGGCCAGGTGCCCATGGGCGAGAAGCTGCCGCCCCAGCGCAACTTGGCACGCCGGCTGGGCGTGACCACCGGCACTATTAGCAGGGCTTACGCGATATTGGAGCGCCAGGGCCTGGCGACGGCGCGGGTGGGCGACGGCACCTATGTGCGCTCGGCCGAGCATGTGGGGCAGGGCGGGGACGCGGACAAACACCCCGCGCCCATCGACCTGGCGCACAACGTAGCCATGGTGGGCGACGAGGCGCAGGCGCTGCAAGCGGCGTTTGCCAGCCTTGCGCAAGACCCGGAGATGATGCGCCAGGTGCTGATGTACCAAAGCGAAACCGGCATGCGCCGCCACCGCGAGGCCGGCGCCAAATGGTTGTGCCGCTTTGGAACCACTGGCCAGTGGAACCGGGTGATGGTGACCCACGGCGCGCAGCACGGCTTGGCCTGTGTGCTGCGCACGGTGGCACGCCCGGGCGATGCGCTGTTGACCGAGTCGCTCAGCTACCCTGGCTTGCAGTCCCTGGCGCGTTCTATGCGTTTGCAATTGATAGGCATAGAGACCGACGAGCAAGGCATTACGCCGCAAGCGCTAGAGCGTGCGGCCAAGACTTTTGACACCAAGTTTTTGTACTGCGCGCCTTCGCTGCACAACCCCACTAGCGCCACCATGAGCATGCAGCGGCGCGAAGCCATCGCCGCCGTCGTGCGCGCGCATGGGCTCTACATCATCGAAGACTGTGTACACGCCGCGATGCAGGCCGCGCCACTGCCCGCGCTGTCCACCTGGCTGCCGCAACATTCGTTTTTGCTGAGCAGTTTTTCCAAAGTGCTGGCGCCGGGGCTGCGCGTGGGCTATGTAGAGGCCGCGCCTGAATGGCTGAGCAAATTTGCCGCCAGCATGCGCGCCGACAGCTGGATGGTGGCGCCCCTGCTGCCCGAAGTGGCTACGCGCTGGCTGGAGAGCGGCGCTATGGAAGCGCTGATCGCGCAGCAGCGCCAACTAACCCAGGAGCGCCTCAAATCCGCGCTACAAATCTTGCAAGGCTTGGAGTTCCGCACAGACGCCGAATACCCGCTGATTTGGCTGCCCCTGCCCGAGCCCTGGCGCGCTGGCCAGTTTGCCGCCGCGCTGCGCCAAGCCGGTGTGCTGGTGCGCACCGCCGACCACTTTGCCGTAGGCCGCTCACCCGCGCCACACGCTATACGTATTAGCCTCAATGCGCCCGATTCGGTGGAGCAATTGCAAGCGGGCTTGCATATTCTTAAAGCCATGATCGACAACCCGCCTTCGGCGGCGATGGATCCTTAATCCGTTTATTTTTTGGAGTTTTTATGTCTACTGCACTCGTCCTCATCGATATTCAAAACGACTATTTCTCTGGCGGTGCCATGGAGTTGGTCGGCACAGAGGCTGCTGCGCAAAAAGCCGCCCAATTGCTTGCCGCGTTTCGTGCCAAAGGCTTGCAAGTGGTGCACATCCAGCACCTTGCCACCCGGCCCGGCGCCACGTTTTTTCTGCCAGGCACACCAGGAGCGGACATTCACAGCAGCGTGCAGCCAGCAGCGGACGAGTCGGTGTTTACCAAGCATTTCCCCAATGCTTTGCGCGATACGCCTTTGCTCGATTTTTTGCGCCTGCAAGACATCAAGCAGATCGTATGTGCCGGGAATATGACCCACTTGTGCATAGACACCACGGTACGCGCCGCCGCCGACCTGGGCTTTGCCTGTTCACTGGCCCACGACGCCTGCGCCACCAAAGCGCTGGCCTTCAATGGCGTGGAAGTGCCTGCCACCCAAGTGCATGCGTCTTACTTGGCTGGGCTCAATGGCTCGTTTGCCAAAGTGCTGCCGACGGCGGACTTGATCGCGGCTTTGGCTTAATCGCCGCGAGGCTTGAGCGGGTCAGCCCGCGAGGCGCTTGAGGGCTTGCGCCGGTGTCAACACCCGAAAGCCCGGCGGTACGGGCGATTGCAATAAGTCTTTGTCGCCACTGACCATACATTGCAAACCAGCGGCCAGGGCGGTGGCGATAAATACGTCGTCATCCGGGTCGCGGCAATAGGCGGTGATGGTGCCGGGTTCCACCCAGCGGGCGCTGGCGCTAAAGTCGTGTAGCAAGGCTTCGCGCATGTCCAGGCTCAGGTAGCGGTCAAATTTGGGGCGGTGCAAGCGCGAGCTTAACTCCGCAAAACTGGCCTCAGAAAACACCAGACAACCCTGTTGCAACACCTGTTGCACCAATTGGTGCGGCGCGCCCTGGGCGGACAAGGCCGCGCTGATCAGGACATTGGTGTCCAGCACCCACTCAGTCAGGGTCACTTAAAAGCTCTTGCAATTGCTTGGTGCCTAGGCCCGCCGCTTTGGCCAGGGCCGCGCTTTGGCGCAGGCGGTGTTGTAAGCGATCTGCATAAAACAGGCGCATGGCTTCGTAGTCTTTCGCCGACACCATCACGCCCACCACCCGGTCATGCTTGAGCACCCGCACCGGCTCGCGCTGCGCAGCGTCTATGAAGTGGCCGAACTGGGTTTTGGCCTGGTTGGCGGTAAATGTTTGCATGCCCGCAGTGTAATCTAATTCGCGCATTTCGTGCGAAACGCGTGGATCGCGCGAAGTCTACGCCAACCCGACCTTGGTTTAATCCCCGATCTCGGCAATCATCTCAATCTCTACGCAAGCGCCCAGCGGAATCTGCGCCACGCCAAAGGCGCTGCGGGCGTGGGCGCCGCGTTCGCCAAAGACCTGGCCTAGCAGTTCGCTAGCACCGTTGGTCACTAAGTGCTGCTCAGTGTAGCTGCTGGTGGAGTTGACCAGCGACATGAGTTTGACGATGCGCTTGACGCGGTTCAGATCGCCCACGGCGGCGTGTAGCGTGCCCATCAGGTCGATGGCGATGGCGCGGGCGGCTTCTTGGCCTTCGGCGGTTTGCATGTTGGCGCCGAGTTGGCCGACCCAGGGTTTGCCGTCTTTTTTGGCGATGTGGCCGCTGATAAACAGCAGATTGCCGGTTTGCACAAAGGGCACATAGGCCGCAGCCGGTGCGGCCACGGGTGGCAGGCTGATGTGTAAGTCTTTTAAGGTGTCGTAAACATTCATGGTGGCTGATCCTAGAAAAAGCCCGCAGCGCGGACTAGGGGGTTGAAACTTCGGCCCACTTCGGCCCACTTCAGCCAATTAGGGCGCACTTCGGCACACTTTGGCCCGCTTCGGGTATGCACCTAGGCGGGTTGGCGCTTGCGGGCACGGGCGCATTGTCGCCCACTGCGCCAGTAGATAACGCTTTAAGATATTTGAATGAATAGGCCGCACAGCAGGGCAGCGCCGTCCAGCGCGCAGGGATGGATGATGGCAGCGGCCCTGGTGGTCGGCGCAGCCCTGCAATTGCAACAAAGCGCTTTGTGGCCGCTGGCGCATTACGCGGGCCTGGGCTTGGTGGCGCTCGGCGGCTTGCTGCTGCGTTATGTCAGGCAAAGCAAGGGCCCGTCGACGTGGCTTCAAAGACCCCACATAGAGCGCCGCGGCATAAGTTCAAACCCGCCATTGCGCGCGCAGCAAAGCAATCCATGCTTGCCAGCGAGTCAAGCACGAAGGCAGCGCTGCGTCGCTGCACTGCGGGCGATAAGGCACTTAGGCAAGTCTTTACTGGCACTGTGCCTGTGTGCGCTGCTGGGGTTTAGCTGGACCGGCGGGCGCGCCGCGTGGTTTGATTGCGAAAGACTAAACCCGGCGCTGGAAGGCCGAGATGTGCAAATCGTGGGGGTGGTGCGCCAGATGACGCAGAGCAACCCGATGGGTTTGCGCTTTCGCCTGGACCTGGAATCAGCCACGCTGGACGGGCAGCCGGTGCGCCTGCCGCCGCGCATCGACCTGGGCTGGTACCGAGGTATGGCGCCGCGCAGCGCACCGACCGACTTGAGCGATTGGGATCTGCAAAAACAGCCCCAGACCATGGCGCCGGGCGAGCGCTGGCGCATGACGGTGCGCATCAAAGCGCCGCACGGCAGCTTCAATTTTCAGGGCTTTGACTACGAGTTGTGGCTGTGGGAACAGGGCGTGCAAGCCGCTGGCTATGTGCGGGCCGGGGCGCGTGACGCGCCCCCGCAGCGCCTGGACGCGACCTTGCTTCACCCGGTAGAGCAATGGCGCCAGCGCGTGCGCGATCGCATACTTGCGGCAGTGCCCGAGCCGGGCCAAGCCGCTTTGCTGGCGGCTTTGGTAGTGGGTGACCAATCGGCGCTAGACCAGCAGCAATGGGCACTTTTTCGGGCGACGGGGGTGGCACATCTGGTCAGTATTTCGGGCCTGCACATCACCATGTTTGCTTGGGCTGCGCGTTGGCTGATTGGCTGGCTCTGGCGGCGCTCGCAGCGTTTGTGTTTGTGGTGGCCTGCGCCATCGGCGGCCTGGCTGGGCGGCTTGCTGGTGGCCTGTGCGTATGCGGTGTTCGCCGGTTGGGGCATACCCGCGCAGCGCACTTGCATCATGCTGGCTTGGGTGACGTTGTTGCGCTTGGCGGGCGCACGCTGGCATTGGCCTTATGTGTGGATATTGGCCTTGCTGCTGGTCGTGGTCTATGACCCTTGGTCGCTGTTGCAGGCCGGTTTTTGGCTGAGCTTTGTGGCCGTGGCGGTTTTGTTTGCCACCGATGACCCTGCGCCTATTCGCCACGACAGTTCTGCCGCTGCGGCGGGGCTGGCAGCGCGGCGACAGCGCGGCCAAGCCGCCTCTTCGACCCGCGGTCAAGCTGCCTTACGCTGGCCGTGGCAGTCGCGCAGCAGCGAAAGCCAGGATGCGCCGGACCCGCGAGATGACTTGTTTGCCCATGAAGCGCAGCCGCAGCCCGCGCCGGGCAAGCTTGCGCGCTTGCATGCGTGGCTTATGCCGCCCTTGCACGCGCTGCGCGCGCTATTGCGCGAGCAGGGCCTGATCACGCTGGCGCTGGCGCCATTGAGCATTGTGTTGTTCGGGCAGTTGTCGCTGGTGGGTTTGCTGGCCAATGTGTTGGCCGTGCCCTGGGTGACTTTGGTGATCACGCCACTGGCTTTGGCCGGGGTGCTGCTGGAGCCGCTATGGCAATGGGCCGCGGCGGCCTCGGCCTGGTGGATGGCGCTGGTGCAAACCATGGCGGGCTGGCCTTTGGCGGTGCTGGCCCTGCCGGTGCCGCCCTGGTGGCTGGCGCTGCCTGCGGGCTTAGGCGCGTTGGTATTGGCTTTGCCCTTGCCCTGGACCTTGCGTTGCATGGGTCTGCCGCTGCTACTGGCACTGGGCGTATGGCGCCCGCCTGCGCCGCCACCAGGACAATTCGAGTTGATTGCCGCCGACATCGGCCAGGGCAACGCGGTGCTGGTGCGCACCCACAAGCACACTTTGCTCTATGACGCCGGGCCGCGCTACAGCCTGGACAGCGATGCCGGCCAGCGCGTTATCGTGCCGATGCTGCAAGCCGGTGTGACGCGCCTGGATCGCCTCATGCTCAGCCACCGCGATGCCGACCACGTAGGCGGCGCAGCCAGCGTGCTGTCTATGCAGCCGCAAGCCGATGTGTGGAGTTCGCTCGAAGCCGGGCACGCCTTGCTACAAGGCCGCGACAACACGCGCTGCCAGGCCGGGCAAAGCTGGGACTGGGATGGCGTACGCTTTAGCGTGCTGCATCCTGCGCCAGCGGCTTACAGTGCGCAAAGTGTGCCCAAACCGAATACGCTGTCTTGTGTGTTGCGGGTGCAAGGCACTGCACAGGATGGCAGCGATACGCGCAGTGCTTTGTTGGTGGGCGATATAGAGCAAGCACAAGAAGCGCAATTACTTGTGCGTGCTGCTGCTAGCCCCTTGGATTCTTCGCTTAAAGCCGACCTGCTGCTGGTGCCGCACCACGGCAGCAAAACATCCAGCAGCGCGGAGTTTTTGGCGGCAGTGCACCCGCAAACCGCTGTGGTGCAAGCGGGGTATCGCAACCGCTATGGGCATCCTGCGCCGGTAGTAGTGCAGCGCTATGCCGACCTGGCCCAAAGCTACGCGCCGGATGCGCCCTTGCAATGGGTGGACACGCCGCACTGCGGGGCCTTTTTGTGGCAATCCTGGCAGCCTGCAAGCAGCCAATGTGCGCGCCAGGTGTTGCAGCGCTATTGGCACCACCGCGTGCCTTAGTTGGATGTGCAATTGCAGTGGTTTGCGGGCATCGAAAAAGGCCTGGTGGCATGGGTGACTGAGTTTGCAAAGCCAGTGTAGGTAGCTGCCAAATGAGCCCCGCGCTAAGCTGCTTTATCATGGTCTGATGATTGCGCACCCATTTTGCAAACGCCATCGTTTTTTAAACGCCCCATTGGTTGGGCTGCTCATGGTGCTGCTTCTTGTTACTTTGACTGCTCGGGCTGAGGTGACAGCGCGCAAAGTCGATATTCCTGTCCTTGGCACCAAGTGCAATGACCGGGTTCGGGAGGTCAGCGCTGTTGCCGGTGTGCTGCGGATTCCGTCCCAGTCCACGTGGCAAATTCCAGCGGTGGTGCTGCTTCATAGCAATGCCGGAATCGTTGGCGTGGGTGAGTTTTATGCCCGTGCCCTGAACGCCGCGGGAATCGCTACTTTGGAAATTGACTCGTTTCTACCGCGCGGCGTGCGCACTGGTAGTGAGAGGAATGCGCCGGTGTTGTGTGACCGACTCCAAGAGGCTTGGGGGGCACTGGTGTTTCTTGCAAACGATGCAAGGATTCACCCCCAGCGCATTGGCATCGCTGGCTTTTCGAGTGGCGGCGCTGTTGCCCTTTTGGCTGGCATGGGCGTCAGGCCCGCCGGTCTGGCACGCGGCAATTCGCCAGCGCTCGCACAGCAGTCCTATGCCGCCCATTTTGCGCTCTACCCCGCCTGTGCCAACATCATGGACGACCAGCAACGCATTCGATCATGGATCAATCCCGGGCGACCGCAAAATTGGGGGGCCACTGGTAAACCCATGCACATTGTGTCGGGCACCAGTGATGATTTTGAATTCAATCCAAAAACCGATTGTTTGCGCATGCGCGATGAATTCCCGGATATTGCCAGCCAGTTGACCATACGCATGGTAGAGGGCGCAACCCATGCCTTTGATTGGTCCAATCCCCCAACGCCTGCGTTCAGTCCCTTTGCCAAGGCCCAAAACGGTGGTGTGGTGACGATGCGCTACGCACCCCAAGAAGCGGAGATCGCGCAAAAAGAAATGGTCGAATACTTTAAAAAAAATCTCAATTAGACCGCTCACGCATGCCGTGTTTCGCCCTAAACCCAACCCTGTCGCCATACCGTGTTGTCTTGCAGCTCACGCCATGCAATGACCTGTGTGGCCTTTGAGAAAACGGCTTCGATTTCTACAGACACAATCGGGTCGGTGGGCTGCTCAGGTTGAATTACCCGACTGACCAAAAAGTGTTTTTGTTTGGCTACGGGTTTGACGGCAGTCCACTTGGTCAGCACCAGTTTTTTGGGGTTCAGTGGGTTCATGGCTTGCTTTGCATTTCCCGCGCGACTGCTTCGCCCAGTTCAATCACCGACAGCGCGTAAAAGCTGCTCCAGTTTCCAAAGCGTACTTTAATAGTAATTTACTGTGTTTTCTAACACTCAAGAGGGTGCCAAACACCGTCCGTAGTAGCCTCATTCACAGTGGTTCGATTGTGTTCAAGCCAAGCCATTAAAACACTGTGACAACTCCATTGTGATGGCCAATAGTTGGACATTGATCATGCC
>CAJBBZ010000086.1 GCA_903951445.1 uncultured beta proteobacterium | reverse complement strand
TGCAGCATCAGGGTTTGGGCTGGAACTGGCTCGGCTGGCTGCAAGAGCCGGAATGTCCGTTGTGCTTTCGGACATAGAGGCAGAACCTTTGGCTCGTGCGGAAGCCGAAATTCAAACCATCGGTGCAAGTACGCTCGCTATGCGCATAGACGTTTCGCGTGCAGAGGAGGTACAGGCCCTTGAAGAGGCTACCTTCTCTCGGTTCGGGGTGCCAGAACTGCTCGTAAACAACGCCGGTATTGCAGCTGGCGGTTTGGCCTGGGAGAACACACCAAACGAGTGGCACCAGGTCATGGGGGTCAACCTACACGGCGTGGTCAACGGCGTGCGCTCCTTTGTTCCCCATATGCTGGAAGCGGCTAAGCAGTCCGATGATTTTGAAGCGCACATTGTCAACGTAGCGTCTATGGCAGGGCTACAGTGCGCGCCACTCATGTCTCTCTACAACGCCACCAAGTTTGCAGTATTGGGATTCACTGAGACGCTCTATCACGACCTGGCATTGCTGACCGACCGTGTGAACGTTTCGGTAGTCTGTCCGGGCATGGTGCCAACGGGCATCTCGCGTAGCGAACGCCATGCCCCCGTCACTACTTTGGCCCCCACGGCCTCGCAACAGCTTGCTCGTATGATGACTGATCAAGGCATGGCACTTTCGCGTGTTTCGGCGGCGGATGTGGCGCAACAGACAATGGCAGCGGTGATGGAAAGCCGCTTCTATGTTTTCACGCACCCACAGGACATGCACAATGTCAGTGTTCGGGCAGCTGACCAGTTAGCAGGTCGCAACCCTACCGATCCTTTTGAAAAAATGCCCGGCGTGACCGCCTATTTAAAGAAGTCTTTGAATGCTGGCTGAAATCCCGCTACTTCTATCAAAGCGAGGTATGCCTTTTCCGCGACGTAAACAAGGCAATCGAAATCAACCCTAGCGGGACGAAGAGACCCAAATCTAGCACCAGTCCCCCACGGGTTGGTAAGGCCACATTCTTGGCCAACGCTGCGAATTTATGCGGCGAACCTGCCTTGAAATCAGGGTCAAGAATCATATCGAGCATGTCGCGCCGACTGCGGTAACGCACGATAGCCACTTCTTGGAAGAAGTCTGCGCCCGGCGCATTCTCATTTAATAGCCCGGCAATCTTGCTTGAAGTAAATATCGGATAACTTCCGCGGCGCAGCAGATGCGGCAATACCACTCTTGCGTAGGCGTCGTTGGCATCCGCACCAGTGACAATACCTGGGCGTGTCAACCCATCGGCATACACAGCGCGTTCGGCGAACAGCATCAGATTGAGGTTGTAAAACGGTTTTCCATCATCGTTGGAAAAAAACGCCCTTATTGCAAGCTTTTCTTCCTTCGTCACCTGCTGGTTCGCGTCCATGCCCTTTAAAGCGGTGTCGAGTTCGGTGGCGGTTAATGGTGCTTTCAACCACGGCTCATGCCAAAGCAGAAACAAGCCATAAACCACAGCAACGGCGACCCACGCCCAGCGCGAAGCATGGCCGTGGGTCTGCTCAGGTCCTTCGGGTCTCACAGTGATGCAGCCATCAGAATGCCTTAGTCAGTCGTATTTGCACAAACGAACCGCTTAAAGCATTGCGACTGTTGAGCATCTGCATGTATGAGAAGTTTAAACCTGCGTTGATGGGCCTGATCAGTGTCGTATAAAACACGCCCGCACCCGTAGCGTTGAATCGATTTCCACCGAATGTGCCTCCTTGGTCGTCCTCGTACTGAGAAACATACATCACATGCGGCCCAAATACACCGACCGGGGTGAGGTAGGCTGCCGCCAAGTCTAGGCCAACGAAGTTGCCAGTTCGAACGCCGTTGTCGTTGTTAGGCGAATTCAGACCCAGACTGACCTTCGCACCCAGCGTTAGGTCCTCGCTAGCCCTTCCCGAGACTGCCACACCCGGGCGCAGGGTGTAATAGTTTCCGAATCCCGTATTTAAAGCACTATTTTTGTCGTATTTGGCAGTGGGCATGGCCAGCGTTGCTCCAACAATAATTTTCATATCGTCTGTTTGACGCACCCACGCCCCGGTAACTTCCATATCCCCTAAATCCGCCGCTGAGCCCGATGCAGCAGTAGAGTTAGCCGCGAATTCGGCTTGGTATTTGAGTGCAAATTGTCCTTGGATGTTTGGCTGAAGCCCTGCTGCAGCTGCGGCGGCTTGTGGACCCGGAACTGAGGAACTAAGGGGCGCTAATGTTGGGGTATCACCGGTCAGTGAAAAAGTCCGGTTTAGCGACATGTAAGGAATATTCACCAACAAATTGAGGCGACCGCCAGCGTATTCCGTTTCGGTCAAATAGCCTAAGAGGATGTTCGAGACGGTTTGACTTTGTTTTACAGCGACAGTCGCAGAGCCAGAAAAGTTGGAACTGACAGTCATGGCTGTAGGGACAGGCCCTGTAGGACTCGGGAGGGGGATAGTCACAGGCTGCAAAAACGCTTTAGCTTGCACAAGTTTGAGTGCGTTCCCGTCGTCGCCAGTCACCTTGTCAACCTCAATCTGTGTGACCACCACACTGCCATAAAGGCCGGGGGTCAATTGTTTTGCAGCGATTTCTCCGCCCAGTGATCCCGACAGGGGGAAGCGTAGCTTCGACCCATCGGCCGCATAGGCGTGTCCAGCGATTGCAAATAAAGCAGTCCCCACGCACGCGGACCTAGCTAGCCAATTTTTGTTCATGCTCAATCTCCAAAAAAATTATGACATTGATAGTGTCATAAAAATTAAGGAAAATTGCATTGTGGTTTACCCTTAGATTGCGCTAATGGTTTTCCCTAGGATAATGTCACTCATTGTGTTAAAAGTTCTAAATGAAGCCGGCATCCCCTTTTGAATAAAAAATCAACTGAAATGTATTGAATGGAATTAAAAAATGAAACCGCGCGTATCAGGTCGCACTGAAGAGCCCATTGCAGCGGGGGCGCCACTTAGCGTACTACCAGATGACCCGCCAAAGTCTGATGGCCGAGTCAATCGCAGCACTCTTACACGCAAGAAAATTGTGGCGGCGTTGACTGAGCTGGTCAATGAAGGTTTCCTGTCCCCCACAGCAGAGCAGGTCTCCCAAAGAGCCGAGATTGGTCTGCGAACGGTGTTTCGGCATTTTGATGATATGAACTCGCTCTATAGCGAAATCATCGGAGATTTAAAAACGCGGGCTGAGCCCGTTTTGAATGTTCGATTGCTTGGAAACTCTTGGCAAGAGAAGCTGATGCACACTATAGACCTGCGCGCACAGTTTTTTGACCAAATCGCCGCGATCTACCTTTCGGCGCAGGTTCATCGCCACAATTCATCCTTGATTACCGAAAACCTTGCGCGTGATGTGACTCAAATGCGCGGAATTATTCGGCGTATTTTGCCCGCAGTCGTTAAGAATAATTCTGTGCTGTTTGAAGCCCTCGACCTGTTGATGAGTTTGGATGCGTGGGTTCGTTTGCGAAGAGATCAACAATTGTCGGCAGACCAAGCACTCAGCGTTGTACGATTGGGTGTGAAATCGCTGTTGAAAACAGTCGATTAACCACAGCCCAAGGTGAATTTGAATTTAGGGTTTCGAACTAGAGTTCAACAACCACAACCTTACTTGCGGCGAGGCTTGCTGAGGAGTTCATTAGGCCCCGGGCGGTGATGTAAATCCGACCCAAGTGAAAATGGGGCGAAAAACCAGTTTTTCGCATAATGCAACAAAATTAGGTATTACACGATTTATTACACGGTCAATTTTTACCCTTATAAGTCGTTGATTCATATAGGTATTTCAGAAACCTAGTTTTCTGTTAAATGCCAGGTTGCTCCGCTGGTCTAGACCAACATCGCCGCACCCCGGTCCAGGTAGGTGTCTAAAAACTGGTCCAGCCGCGGGTGGCGGGGTTTGCCGAAGACTTCGGCGGGCGTGCCGTGCAGCAGCAGTTTGCCTTCGTCTAAAAAAGTGATGCGGTTGGCCACCGAGGCGGCAAAACCAATCTCGTGGGACACCACCACCATGGTCATGCCATCGGCGGCCAGGTCGCGCATGACCTTGAGCACCTCGCCGGTGAGTTCCGGGTCCAGCGAGGAGGTGGGTTCGTCAAACAGCATGATTTTGGGCTCGCAAGCCAGCGCGCGGGCAATGGCGACGCGCTGCTGCTGGCCGCCCGAAAGTTGGGAAGGGTAGTGCCCGGCGCGGTCTTCCAGGCCGACTTTGCGCAGTTGTGCCATGGCGCGTTCCTCGGCCTGCGCTTTGGGCACACCGCGTGCGGTTTTGAGGGCTTCGCTGACGTTGCCCAGCGCCGTCATATGCGGCCATAAATTGAACTGCTGAAAACACATGCCAATGTTGGCGCGCACGGCGCGTATGCGCTCGGGCGCCAAGCGCACGCGATCGGCACCTGGCGCTTGCGAAAAGCCCAAGGGCTCGCCGTTGATCAGGATGGTGCCTTCGGTAGCTTCTTCCAAAAACGCCATGCAGCGCAGCAGCGTGCTCTTGCCCGAACCCGAGGGGCCGATCACGCAGGTGACCTGGCCGTGGGGTATTTCCAGATCGATGCCGTGCAAAACTTCGGTTTGTCCAAAGCGCTTGCTCACGCCGCGCACCGAAATGGCAGGATGCGATGAAATAGATGCAGTGGTCATGTGTGGGCGAAAGTGAATTTAGAGAGTTTTTGTTCGAAGGCTTTGCCGATACGGCCGGTGATAGACACCATAGCCCAATAAAAACAGGCCAGTACCGCCATGGCTTCGACAAACGCGTATTGCTGCGAGCCAATGGCTTGCATCAAAAACGTGAGTTCGGGCACGGTGATGATGGACAGCACCGCAGTTTCT
This sequence comes from uncultured beta proteobacterium, assembly GCA_903951445.1. Lineage (GTDB taxonomy): Bacteria > Pseudomonadota > Gammaproteobacteria > Burkholderiales > Burkholderiaceae_C > Allorhodoferax. The sequence goes on along the minus strand of CAJBBZ010000086.1, from coordinate 16,655 downwards.
TTGAGCAAGATGACCGTCATGTTCACCGCCGGGGGCAGCACTAGCATGGTCATCTCAGGCACTTCGATGCGGAAAATAATCTGCATGCGCGAAAGGCCCAAGCACTGGGCCGCTTCCACATGGCCGCGCGGAATCGCATCAAAACCGGCCCGAAAAATTTCGCTGAAATAGGCCGCGCCATACACCGTGACGCCGAGCAACCCAGCAGGTAAGGGGTCCAGCGCAATGCCGATAAACGGGCCGCCGTAATAGAGCAAAAACAGCTGCACTAAGAAAGGCGTGCCGCGTATGAGCTCGACATAAAAATACAGCAGCCAACGCACAAAACGTGTGCCAAAACGCAAGCCTAGCGCCACAAAAAAACCAAGCACCAGGGCCCCGACCGTGCCGACCAGCCAGATCGCCAGCGTCACGCCCATGGAACGCAACAGCTCGGGCAGTTGCTCGATGATGTGGGTGAAGTCGATGATCATCGGATGCCCCAGCTAAAGGAGCGCTCAAAGCGCCGGCCCAATTGGGACAAGACCCAGTTGGTGACGAAATACAGCAAACCCGCGACAGCAAACATCTCAATCGGTTTGAAGGTGCTGGCCGCCAGGTCTTGCGCCATGCGCGTGAGCTCGACCACGCCTACCACCGACACCAGTGAGGAGGCTTTAACGATCATGATGGCCTCGCTGGTGAGTGCGGGCAAGGTCAGTCGCAGCGCGATAGGCACTTTGATGCGCCAGAACTGCTGGCGCGGGCTTAGGCCCAGCATATCGGCCGCTTCCAGCAGGCCTTTGGGGATGCTGGTCAGGCCGCCGCGCATGTTCTCCGCTTGGTAGGCGGCGTCGCATAGTGATAGCCCGACGATAGCGGCCACCAGGCTAGGCACATTCAGGCCCAGCACCGGCAGCAGGTTGTAAATAAGCAGCAGTTGCACCAGCAAGGGCGAACCGCGAAAGAAGCTCACAAAGGTACGTCCGCACCAAGAGACAAGCGCATTGCGCGAGAGCATGGCGCCCGAAATCAAAATACCAATCAGCAGACCAAACACAATGGACACCGTGCTGATCGCGATAGTCAGCCCGCAAGATTGCACAAGGAGTGCGAAGAGTTTCCAGGACACATCGTGCTCCGTGGCTTGGGTACAGAGAAGCTGCCCCCAAACCTTGGTAGCTTGGGGGCAGGTTTCAGTTCAAAAAATTAAAGCGCCGGGTTAGGCACCGAGTCTGGTGTGTCAAAGGAATCACCAAACCATTTTTTCTGGATTTTGGCCAAACGTCCGTCGCCTTTTATTTTCAGCATGGCAGCGGTAATCGCATCCATCAGCTTGGCGGAGTCGTCATCCTTGCGCGTCACATAGCCGAAGTAGGTTTTCATGCCGAAAGCCGGTTTAACCACCTCAAAAGTGTCCGAGCGCTGTTGCGCCACATAGGTGATGTTGGGCAGTGAGTTGCCGACCGCTACGATGCGGCCTGCGGCCAGGTCGGCATAGGCTTCGTTGTTACCGGGGTACTCGCGCACATCGGCTTTGCCCAGGCTCTCGGCAAAGGTTTTGAGCTGTGCCAACTGGGCCGAGGCCTTGCCACCACCCACTGGTTTTCCGGCAATATCTTCGGGTTTCATCACCGACTTGTCGCCCTTGCGCTTAAGCAGGGCCACGGTGGCCTCGGCAATCGGGGGGGTGAAGCGGTAGCGCTCCATACGGGCTTTGGTGATGGTCACTGGGCCGGTCACCATGTCAAATTTTTTCGCTTCCAGGCCCGGTAGTACGCCTTCCCAGGGCAGTGTTGTCCATTCCACTTTCACGCCCATCTCTTTGGCCACTTCGTTCATCAATTCCGAATTCAGGCCGGTGTGGGTGCCTTCTTGGATGAAGTCAAACGGGGCAAAAGCCGTTTCAGTGCCGATCTTTAAAACGCCCGACGCTTTGGTGCGGGCCAGTGCGTCTTGCGCTTGCGCTCCAAATACAAAGCCCAGTGCCAAGGTGGCGCCCAGGAGGGATTTCAGTACCAATCTTTTGCTCATGTGTGTCTCCAGTAAAAATTAAATCGAAACAGGAATGTCAACCATGCAAGGCGCGGTGTACCGACGAACTTGCCAACGGGAGGTGGGTGATGGTGCGGGGTGGCTAGTAATGCGTCATCCTTTCAAAGTATAGGGTAGGGTGGATGTGCTGCCTGACATTGCCTTAAGCGGGTATCCAGAGTGCGGGCACATCATGAAGCTTGCGCAATATCTGGGCCAGTGCGCCGCTTTGCACCAAGGCGCTGGCATGCGCTATGTCAGTAGCTAAGTAGCGGTCCTGCACCATTTTGGGCACTTGCTGGCGTAGCAATGCGTGCACTTCTTCCAAAATGGCCGAGCTTTGCAGTGGACGCAAAAAGTCGATGCCTTGCGCGGCAGCCAATAGTTCGATGCCCAGGATGTGCGCGGTATTACTCACCATGGCTTGCAAGCGTCGTGCGGCAAAAGTAGCCATGGACACATGGTCTTCCTGGTTGGCGCTGGTTGGCAGGCTGTCCACACTGGCCGGGTGCGCTAGCGATTTGTTTTCGGAAGCCAGCGCGGCGGCCGTCACATGCGCGATCATGAAGCCGCTATTGAGGCCCGCGTCTTCCGTCAAAAACGGTGGCAGGCGCGAGACGCCGCTGTCGATCAACATGGCAATGCGCCGCTCGGCTATCGCGCCCACTTCGGCAATCGCCAGCGCCATGCCGTCTGCGGCCAGCGCCACTGGCTCGGCGTGGAAGTTACCGCCCGAGAGCATGGCGCCATCATCGGCAAACACCAGCGGGTTGTCGGTGACCGCATTGGCCTCGCGCAGCAGCACGATGGCGCCGTGGCGCAATTGGTCTAGGCAGGCGCCCACCACTTGCGGTTGGCAGCGCAGGCAATAAGGGTCTTGCACGCGGTCATCGCCATCGAGGTGCGACAGGCGAATAGCGCTGCCTTCTAACAGGCGGCGGTAATACTGGGCGACATCGATTTGGCCGGGCTGGCCGCGCAGCGCATGGATGCGCGGATCAAACGGGCCGTCGCTGCCGCGTGCTGCGTCGATGGTGAGCGCGCCGATCACCAGCGCAGCTTCGAGCACCGGCTCAAAGCTGAGCAAGGCGTGTAGAGCCAGTGCGGTAGAAGTTTGCGTGCCATTAATCAGCGCTAGGCCTTCTTTGGCGCCCAGCGTAAGGGGCGCAATACCGGCTGCTTGCAGCAAAGGCAAAGCCGGAGCGGCTTGGCCATCAACCAGCATAAAACCTTCGCCCATCAGGGCCAGCGTCATGTGCGCCAGTGGCGCCAGATCGCCCGAGGCGCCTACCGAGCCTTGCGAGGGCACCCAGGGAAGTAGGCCGGCGTTGAAGACGGCGACCAGGGTATCGACCACGGTTTCGCGCACGCCCGAGTAGCCGCGCGCCAGGCTGGCGGCTTTGAGTGCCAGCATCAGGCGCATCACCGGCGCGGACAAAGGCTCGCCTACGCCCACGCAGTGCGAGCGGATGAGGTTGCATTGCAAGGTGGCCAGTTGCTCTTTGCTGATGCGCTTGTTGGCCAGTTTGCCAAAGCCGGTGTTGACGCCATAGACCGGCGCGTCGCCATCCGCAGCGCTTTGTACTACCTGCTGGCTGGCGCGTATGCCGGGGCGGCAGGCATCGTCCAGCTTGAGTTGCACACCGCCCGCGTGAATCGCCAAGAGCGCGTCCAGCGTGAGCGCGCCGGGGACCAGGTGCAAGCTTGTCGCCATGTCAGCGCGCCTGCATGGGTAAATTCAGACCGTGTTCCTGCGCGGATTCCTGCGCGATGGCGTAGCCGGCATCGGCATGGCGCATCACGCCGGTGGCTGGGTCGTTCCAGAGCACGCGCTCCAGGCGGCGCGCGGCGCTGTCGCTGCCGTCGCAGACGATCACCACGCCCGAGTGCTGCGAATAACCCATGCCCACACCGCCGCCGTGGTGGATGCTGACCCAGGTGGCGCCGCTGGCGGTGTTGAGCAAGGCATTGAGCAGCGGCCAGTCGCTGACCGCGTCAGAGCCGTCTTGCATGGCTTCGGTTTCGCGGTTAGGTGAGGCCACCGAGCCGCTGTCCAAGTGGTCGCGGCCAATCACGATAGGGCCTTTGAGTTCGCCGCTTTTGACCATTGCGTTAAAGGCTAGCCCTGCGCGGTGGCGATCGCCCAGGCCAATCCAGCAAATGCGCGCGGGCAGGCCCTGAAAAGCGATGCGCTCACCGGCCATGTCCAGCCAGCGGTGCAAATGCGCGTTGTCGGGGAAGAGTTCTTTCATCTTGGCGTCGGTTTTGCGGATGTCGTCCGGGTCGCCGCTTAAGGCCACCCAGCGGAAGGGCCCAATGCCTTTGCAAAATAAGGGCCGCACATAGGCCGGTACAAAGCCCGGGTAATCAAACGCATTGGCCACGCCAAAGTCTTTGGCCACCTGGCGCAGGTTATTGCCATAGTCCACGGTGGGTATGCCCATGGCGTGAAACTCCAGCAGCGCGCGTACGTGCACGGCGCAAGACTCGCCAGCCGCTTGCTTGAGCGCCGCGTGCTGCGCCGGGTCTTGTTGCGCGGCCCGCCATTGGGCCACGCTCCAGCCCAGGGGTAGGTAGCCGTTGATGATGTCGTGCGCCGAGGTCTGGTCGGTCACGATGTCCGGGCGCGGCCCGCCTGATTTGGCCCGGCGTACCAGTTCGGGAATCAGCTCTGCCGCGTTGCCGCACAGGCCGATGGACACCGCGTCTTTGCGCGCGGTGTGGTGGGCGATGAGTTGCAGCGCCTCGTCCAGCGTGGCGGCCTGCTTATCGAGGTAGCGGGTGCGCAGGCGAAAGTCGATACTGCTTTGCTGGCACTCAATATTGAGCGAGCAGGCTCCGGCAAAGGTGGCGGCCAGCGGTTGCGCGCCGCCCATGCCGCCCAGGCCGGCGGTCAGCACCCAACGCCCGGCCAGCGAGCCGCCAAAGTGCTGGCGCCCGGCCTCGACAAAGGTCTCATAAGTGCCTTGCACAATGCCTTGCGAGCCGATGTAAATCCAGCTACCGGCGGTCATCTGGCCGTACATCATCAGGCCGGCGCGATCCAGTTGGTTGAAGTGTTCCCAGTTGGCCCATTGCGGTACCAGGTTGGAATTGGCCAGCAGCACGCGTGGGGCGTCAAGATGGGTGCGGAATACGCCTACTGGTTTGCCGCTTTGCACCAGCAAGGTTTCGTCTTCTTTGAGCTTGCGCAGGCTGTCCAAAATGCCTTCAAAACACGCCCAGTTGCGCGCAGCTTTGCCGATGCCGCCATAGACCACCAGCTGGTCCGGGTTTTCGGCCACTTCCGGGTCCAGGTTGTTTTGGATCATGCGGTAGGCCGCTTCGATTTGCCAGTTGGCACACGTAAGCGCCGGGCCGCGCGGGGCGCGCACCGGGCGGGCTTGGGCGTTAGCGAAGGGGGCCAGGGCGGCCTGGGGGATCGATGCGTTCATGGTGCTTGGGTTTCCTGCAAAGCGCACTTAAGGGTTTGTCAGGATAGTGTAGTTGTCTATACAACTTGCACAATAGGGGGAAAACCCTGAGCCCGCTAGCGGGCGCACCAGCCCACGTACCGCCTTCCATAATCAACCCATGCCCCATCCCCCACTGCCCGCCTACGAGCAGGTCAAAGCCTTTATCAAAGCGCAAATCAACGGCGGGCATTTGCGCCCCGGCGACGCCGTACCCAGCGAAGCCGTGCTGCAACAGCAGTTTGGCCTGAGCCGCATGACGGTGAACCGCGCCATGACCGAGCTGGCCGCCGAAGGCTTGCTCACGCGCATACGCGGTTCGGGCACGGTGGTGGCGCAGTGGCACCGCATCAGCAGCACGCTGGCGGTGCGCGATATTCAAGAGGAGGTGTTAGAGCGCGGCCACCGTCATAGCTGCGTGGTGCTGAAGCTGGAAATTGTCAGTGCCGATGCGGCCCTGGCCCAGGCGCTGCGCCTGCGCGGTGGCGCCAAGGTGTTTCATTCGGTGATGGTGCATTACGAAGACGGCGTGCCGATCCAGCTCGAAGACCGCCATGTCAACCCTGCCGCCGCGCCGGATTATTTGCAAGTGGATTTTCAAACCACCACGCCCACGCAATACCTGTTTCAATGCGCGCCACTGAGTGAGGCACGCTATTCCATTGAGGCTGCGCTGCCCACCAAACCAGAGGCCAAGGCCTTGGGCATCAAAGCCAGCGAGCCTTGCCTGGTGATTACCCGCTGCACCATCAGCGGCGCGCATGTGGCCAGCCAAGGGCGACTGGTTTATCCGGGTATGCGCTACAACCTGCAAGGCAATTTTCAGCTATGAACTGGCAACACATCGCCTTAGCTGAAGCCACGCCACTGCCCTGGAAAAACGGTGGCGGCACCACACGCGAATTGTTGGCCTGGCCGCCTGGTGTGGCCGATTGGCACTGGCGGATTTCGGTGGCGCAAGTGGATGCCGACGGACCGTTTTCGGTTTTTGAGGGCGTGCAGCGCTGGTTTGCGGTGTTGGACGGGGCGGGGGTGGCATTGGCTTTGGGGCAGGAAGGCGCTCTGCATACTCAGCGCCTGACCCAGCAAAGCGAAGCCTTTGGTTTTGACGGCGCGCTGCCGGTGGATTGCAGCTTGCTAGACGGGTCCACGCAAGACTTTAATTTGATGGTGCGCAGTGCGCATGGACGCGCGCATATGCAGCGGGTGCGAGGCACCTTAGCGGTGATCGCGCAGGAGGGGGCAGTGTGTGCGCTGTGGGCGGGTGCATCGGGTGCGGTGTTGCGCGACGCAAACGGTGTTTGCCCGGTACCCGCGCAGACCTTGGCCTGGACATCTGCAGCGCCTGCGCGAGGTTTGCACATCGACAGCGCCGATGCGCTTTTTATGGAGATCGTGCCATGTCGTTGAGCCTATGGACGCACTGCGATGCCGCCACTATGCAAGCGGGCGCGGCACCGGCTTATGGGCTGCTGCCCGATGCGGCGCTAGTGACCGAGGGGGATGCGATTCGCTGGATCGGTACGCGCAAAGAATTGCCGTCAGACCTGAAAGCGCAGTGCCACGCCGAGCATGATTGCGAAGGCGCTTTGATAACGCCAGGCCTGATTGATTGCCACACGCACCTGGTTTATGGCGGCGACCGCGCTGCCGAATTTGAGCAGCGCTTGCAGGGCGTCAGCTACGAAGCCATTGCGCGCCAAGGCGGCGGTATCGCATCCACGGTGCGCGCCACGCGCGAGGCCAGCGCCGCAGAGCTGGAGCGTAGCAGCGCCAAACGCCTTAGCGCCCTGATAGCCGAAGGTGTGACGACGATAGAAATCAAATCCGGCTATGGCCTGTCTTTGGAGCACGAGCGCAAATGCCTGCAAGTGGCGCGCAGCCTGGGCCGCAAGCATGCTATCGATGTGCGCACTACCTTTTTGGGCGCGCACGCGGTGCCGCCCGAGTTTGCGGGGCAGAGCGATGCCTATGTGGACAGCTTGCTGCCTATGCTGCAAAGCCTGAATGCAGAAGGCCTGGTCGATGCGGTGGACGCGTTTTGCGAGCGCATTGGTTTTAGCGCAGCGCAGACCGCGCGCGTGTTTGATGCGGCGCGCGCGCTGGGCCTACCCGTCAAGCTGCATGCCGAGCAACTAAGCGATAGCGGCGGCGCGCAGTTGGCCGCGCGTTATGGCGCACTCAGTTGTGACCATTTGGAATGGTTGTCGGAAGCGGGCGCAGCCGCTATGGCGCAGGCGGGCACGGTGGCGGTCTTGCTGCCCGGTGCGTTTTATTTTTTGCGCGAAGCCAAAACGCCGCCGATAGACCTGCTGCGCCAGCACCAAGTGCCCATGGCGCTGTCCACCGATTGCAACCCTGGCAGTTCGCCCTGCACCTCGCTGCTGCTCATGCTGAACATGGCTTGCACGCTGTTTCGCTTCACATCCGAAGAAGCCTTGGCTGGCGTAACGCGCCATGCGGCGCAGGCTTTGGGCCTGGCCGACCGGGGCGTGCTGGCGCCGGGCATGCGCGCTGATTTTGTGTTGTGGGATGTGCAACATCCTGCCGCGCTGGCCTATGCCATCGGTGCCAACCCGCTGCGCGCCAGCGTTTTCAAAGGAACTTTGCGATGAGCCAGACCCAGGCCAGCAGCGCGGTATGTACGCTGACACAAGGCACAGTGCCGCTGCTGGTAAGCATGCCGCACATCGGCACGCAGATACCGGCGCACTTGCAAGCAGGCTATACCGTGCGCGCCTTGCAGGTGGAGGACACCGATTGGCATCTGGCGCAGTTGTACGACTTTTTGCCCGCCATGGGTGCCAGCGTTTTGCAGCCGCGCTATAGCCGCTATGTGATCGACCTGAACCGCCCGCCAGACGACGCGCCCATGTACCCCGGCGCATCCAATACCGAGCTATGCCCTACACGCTTTTTTACCGGTGATGCTTTGTACCTGCCGGGCTGTGCGCCCGATGCTGCTGCGCGTGCACAGCGGCGTAGCGTTTACTGGCAGCCTTACCACGATGCGCTGGCCGCCGAATTGCGGCGCTTGATGCAAGTACACGGCTACGCGCTTTTGTGGGACGCGCACAGCATCCGCTCGGCTATTCCCTGGTTGTTTGAGGGCACGCTGCCTGCGCTCAACATCGGCACGGCCAGCGGCGACAGCGCGCACCCTGCTATTGCGCAAGCCGTAATGGCCGTTTGCGGCGAAGCGGGGCGATTCAGCCATGTGCTCAATGGCCGTTTCAAAGGTGGCTACATCACCCGCCACTATGGTCGGCCCGATCAGCATGTGCATGCAGTGCAACTTGAAATGTGCCAAAACCTGTACATGCAAGAGGCGGCGCCTTTTGCGTATGACGCAGCCTTGGCAGCGCAAGTGCAACCCACATTGCGCGCCATGCTGCAAGCGGCGCTGGATGCGGGCGCTGCTTTGTACGCGGGAGGTGGAGATGACCACTAAGACGAACCGGTTTTTCGCAAGCCAGGCCTGGGTGCAGGGCGCATGGGCCAAAGATGTGTTGTTAGAGGTGGACGCTAGCGGCCACTGGTCGCGCATCGTCATAGACGCCGCGCCGCAGACGGTGCGCGACGCGGAGCGCTTGGCCGGGCCGGTCTTGCCCGGCGTGGTCAACGCACATAGCCATGCGTTTCAGCGCGCCATCGCGGGCCTGACCGAGCAGGGCGCATCCAGCGGGCAAGATAATTTTTGGAGCTGGCGCCAGCGCATGTACGCAGTGGCGCAGCGCATCACGCCTGAGCAACTCGAAGCCATTGCCACTATGCTCTACACCGAGCTGCTGGCCGGTGGCTACACCCAGGTGTGTGAGTTTCATTATTTGCATAACGCCAGCGCCCATGCGCCACAGACTAGCGCGCTGGACATGTCCATGGCCTTGGTGCGCGCCGCGCAGCGCAGCGGTATCGGCCTAACGCTTTTGCCTACTTTGTACATGCGCTCGGGCTTTGCAGCTGCAGGGCTGCGCCCCGACCAGCAGCGCTTTGCCTCCACCCCCGACAGCATCGCCCGATTGGTGCAGGACGTGCAGACTGCGACACGCGACATGGCGCATGTGAACCTGGGCGTGGCGCTGCATTCTTTGCGCGCGGTGACGCCGCAAGCGCTGACGCAATTGGTGGCCTTTGCGGATGCGCAAGGCTTACCGATTCACATCCACATTGCCGAGCAACCGCAAGAGGTGCAGGACTGCATCGCGCATACCGGCCAGCGGCCCATCGAATGGCTACTGGCGCACGCGGCATTGCACCCGCGTTGGAACCTGGTGCACGCCACCCATGCTACGCAGGCCGAGCTGGACGGCGTGCGCGCCAGCGGCGCCAGCATCGTGATTTGCCCGACCACCGAGGCCAACCTGGGCGATGGCGTGTTTGACTACACCGGCTATTGCGCGCAGGGTGGTAGCTGGTCGATAGGCTCGGACAGCCACGTCAGCCGCACTTGGAACGAAGAACTGCGCCTGCTGGAATACGGCCAGCGCCTGACCCGCGGGCAGCGCAATGTGGCAGCGCAAAGCGGCGCCTCTACCAGCAGCGCAGGCAATATGCTGCAAGCCTTGCTGCAAAGCGGGGCGGCGTCTACTGCGCTGCCCTTAAGCGGCATGCAAGTAGGGCAGCGGGCAGATTGTGTGGTGCTCGATGCTGCTTCCCCCGCACTGTGTGGCGTACCCGCCGCGCATGTGCTGGACGCCCATGTGTTTTCCAGCCCAGGCAGCGCGCCCTTAGGCGTTTGCGTGGGTGGGCAATGGCAAGCCCACTCTGCGCATGGCGCTGTGGCGCGGGACTATGCGGCTACGCTGGGGCAAATCTTTGCCTAAATTTTTTTACGTAGACCTGTAAATGTCTAACCCACCGTGCGCGTCCGCGCCAGCGGTGGGTTTTTGCCAAAGTAAGCGCTAATGCCGCGCATCAAGGCATCGGCCAACTGGTTTTGGTAGTCCTCGGTAATCAGTTTTTTTTCCTCCTCGGGGTTGCTGATAAACGCCGCCTCCACCAACACGCTGGGAATATCCGGCGCTTTGAGCACCGCGAAAGAGGCTTGCTCCACATTGCCTTTGTGCAACTTGCCGACGCGGCCCATTTCGCCCAAGAGCGTACCTCCTAGTTTGAGGCTGTCGCTGATTTGTGCGGTGGTGCTCATGTCTAGCAGGGCGCTTTGCACTTCGGCGTCTTTGGCTTTGACGTTGAGCCCGCCTATCAGGTCGGCCTTGTTTTCTTTGGCCGCCATCCAGCGCGCTGCGCTGCTGGAGGCGCCACCTTGGCTGAGCGCAAACACGCTGGCGCCTTGCGGGGCCGGTGTGTAAAACGCGTCGGCATGCAGGCTGACAAACAAGTCGGCCTGCACACGACGGGCTTTTTGCACGCGCACATGCAGGGGCACAAAATAATCAGCATCGCGCGTCAGAAAAGCGCGCATGGGCTTGCCTTTGACGCTGGCGGCATTGATGCGGTCGCGCAGCAGAAAAGCCAGTTGCAGCACCACGTTTTTTTCTTGTGTGCCGCCAGGGCCAATGGCGCCCGGGTCTTCACCGCCGTGGCCAGGGTCTAGCGCAATGATGATCAGGCGGTCGGTGCCGGTCAGCGCTGGGCTGGGGCCTATGAAAGCGCCAGGGCTGGCACTGCCAGTCTTTGCCGAGGCGGGTGCGGCTGGCGGTAGGGCGCTGCCTTGCGCGCTGGTCGCGGCCGCAGGGGGGGTGCTCGCAGCGTCCGCGCCCTTGCTTTGCGGTGCTGTCTTCGCGGGAGGGCCCGGCAGCGTGCCACTATTACCCGCCACGGCGGGTGGCAAATCACGCTTTCCTGATTTTTGCGCCAGCAAATCTGCCAGCGGGTCCGTGGCTTGGCTGGCCGCAGGCGCGGGTACGTGCTGGGCTATGAGCGCGTCCAGCGGGTCTATCGCTTGCAGCGGATACAGGTCCAGGACCAAACGGTGTTGGTAGGCGGCGATAGGCGGCAGGCTAAATACTTGCGGGCGCACGCCTTGCTTGAGGTCTATGACCAAGCGCACCACGTCGGCGCTAAATTGACCCACGCGAATGCCAGCGATATTGGGGTCGTCCTGACGGACTTTGGCTACCAGTTCTTTGAGCGCCGGGTTCAGGCTGATGCCTGCAATGTCCACCGCCAAGCGCGGCGGGCTGTTGACCATGCTTTGCGTGGCTTGCAGCGGGCTGTCCGACTCGATGGTGACGCGGGAATAGTCGGGCGCGGGCCAGATACGCACATTGACGATGCTTGCGCCGCGCACCATGCCCGCGCCAAGGCAGAGCACCACGGCTCCGCTTTGCACGAACGCACGGCGCTTCATGCGGCCCTACTTCGGTCGCCGGGTAGAGCAGCTTGCAAAGTTTGCAAGGCTTGCAACAGCGCCATGCCGATGGCGCTTTGGGCGTGTAGCGCCACGGTGCGGCTTTGGTCCGGGTCCACTTCAAAGCGTATTTCCAAGTCTGGCAGCGGCAATACCCCTGCGGCTTTGTCCGGCCATTCGGCCAGTTTCAGGCCAGGGCTGGCAAAGATATCTCTAAAGCCCGCGTCTTCCCATTCGCGCGGGTCATTAAAGCGGTAAAAATCGAAATGCCAAATGTCCAGGCCGGGCAAGCTATAGGGCTCGACTACCGCATAAGTAGGACTTTTGACACGCCCTTGCACCCCAAGCGCGCGCAGCAGATGCCGCACCAGCGTGGTTTTACCCGCGCCCAATTGGCCATGCAGGCTGACAAAGGCATGGCGCACCCCAGCCTGTTCGGCCAGGTGCTGTGCAAAGGCCTGCGTGGCGCTTTCGTCAGGCCAGTGCAGCAGCAAAGGCGGGGTTTTTACAATCACAAGGTGAACAATCCAAAGGCCCAGACTAGCACCCCGCAAGCGGCGGCGCTGGACATGGCGCAGTTGCAAGCTTGGGGGCAGGAACTGGGATTCTCCCAAATCGGCGTGGCGGGTGTGGATTTGGCCAGCGCAGAGCCCGGCTTGCTAGCTTGGCTGGAGGCCGGTTTTCACGGCAGCATGCACTATATGCAGCGCCATGGATTGAAGCGCGCGCGGCCTGCTGAACTCATCCCCGGCACCTTGAGTGTCATCACCGCGCGCATGGACTACCTGCCGCGTGGCACCGCACCCGACTGGCAAAGCATAGAGATGAACCGCCTGCAAAGCCCAGCCACTGGCACTGTAGCTTTGTATGCGCGGGGGCGGGACTACCACAAGGTCTTGCGCCGCCGCTTGCAGACTTTGGCCGAGCGCTTGGCTGCCCATCTGGGGCCGCTGGGCCACCGTGTGTTTACCGATTCCGCGCCGGTGCTAGAGGCCGAGCTGGCCACCCGCAGCGGCCTGGGCTGGCGCGGCAAGCACACCTTGGTATTGCACCGCGAAGCGGGCTCGCTGTTTTTTCTGGGGGAGATATTTGTCGATGTGGCGCTGCCGCCCACGCCGCCGGTGGAGCCGCACTGCGGAACCTGCAGCGCCTGTATCGATGTATGCCCCACGCAGGCCATCATCGCCCCTTACCAGTTGGATGCAAGGCGCTGTATCTCGTATCTGACGATTGAGCATGCAGGCAGCATCGATGAGCAACTGCGTCCCCTCATGGGCAACCGCATTTACGGCTGCGATGACTGCCAAAGCGTGTGCCCCTGGAATAAATATGCGCGCACCAGCCGCTTGCCAGATTTTGACGAACGCGCGGGGCTTAACGGGCAGTCGCTGGCGAGCCTGCTGGCTTGGAGTGAAGCCGAGTTTTTGCAGCGCACCGAAGGCAGCGCCATCCGCCGCATAGGCCATGTGCGCTGGCTGCGCAATGTGGCAGTGGCGGCGGGCAATGCCTTGCGTGCCGGTGATGCATCCGCACCCGCTTTGCGCCAGGCCTTACAAGCGCGCTTGGGTCACGACAGTGAGATCGTGCGCGAGCATGTGCAATGGGCTTTGACGCAAGTGCCTGGGTAGCAGACTTGCCGACGATGCGCGCTTTAAGCGCCGTAAAAAGGCAACAAAATGCCCAGCGATAGCCCCAGGCTTCCCATGCCAAGCAGGGTGGAGACGGTAATCAGGGCGCCGACGTAGCCCCCGTCATAGCCCATTTTTGCGGCCAGTACATAGCCGCTTGCCGCAGTGGGCACGGCGGCGAAGGTGAGCAAAATGGCCGCGTGCGCCGCTGACAGTTGCAGCGCAAAGGCCAGGCCGAGCCCCACCAGGGGCAGCAGCACATGGCGGATGCTCAGCAGCGCAAACCCTAGCGACTTGGCCCGCGCTAGAGACTGCAGTTGCATGCCTGCACCCGCAGCCATCAGACCCAGTGCTAGCGAGGCCGCGCCGATACGCGCCACCGTGGGTTCCAGCCAGTGTGGCAGCGACAGGCCCAGCAAATTAGCCGCCAGGCCACTGGTGGTGGCGATGATCAAAGGGTTGCGCAGCAACTCGCGCGCAAAGCCGCGCTCGCTGCCGCGTGCCATGGGCCAGACCGCCGCCACATTGGCCATGGGTACGCAAAAACCGATCAGCACCGCTATGGACAGGAGGCCGGTGGCGCCGCCCAGGCGCTCGGCCAGCGCTAGGCCGATAAAAGAGTTAAACCGAAAGCCCACTTGCGCCGCCGCGGCGTGTTCGCGCCTAGCAATGTGCCGGGAGAGGCCTGGCACATAGGGCAGGCTGTAGGCCAGCGCCACGCCGCTGGCCAATACACCCAAGCCGCCTGCCAACAGGCGCGAGGCATCGGCCAAATCCAGCGGGCTTTTGATAATGGAGTGGAATAAGAGCGTGGGGAACAGCAGGTAATAGACCAGCCCATCCACCTGGCTCCAAACGCTACGGTTTAAGGCGGTATGGCGGCAAATCAGGTAGCCCAGCAGAATCAGAGAAAACTCGGGCAGCAAAAGTAGGGCATAACTCACTGGGGCGAGGATAACAGCGCCCACCGGTTCGCTCGCCGCGTCCAAGGTAAGCGCGAAGCGGGGGCCGGGACGCAGGCACTAGCTCGGCAGGTGGTTTAGGGCCGCAGGCCATCGCCCTGGCAATGTTCAAGGCCACTAAAGCGGTGCTATGCGAAGACCTACGGCGCAAGCGGCCTTGACTGAGGGCGGCGCACTTCGATGTAGTATTGCTGTTTCCAACCTAGGCCCATGCGCTTGGCAGCGGCCCCTGACCCACTGGAGTTTTCTATGCAGCGTCGCCCCCTCCTCGTTTCTACTTTTGCCCTCACTGCCCTAGTCGCAGCCAGCGGCGCTTGGGCCCAGGCCTATCCGAACAAGCCGGTGAAACTACAAGTGCCCTTTGCCCCCGGCGGCACTACCGACATCGTGGCCCGGGTGATTTCCGATGCCATGGGCAAGGCCCTGGGCCAAAACGTCGTGGTGGAAAACAAGGCCGGTGGTGGTGGCGTGATTGGCGCCAACGAAACCGCCAAGGCCGCGCCCGATGGTTATTCGCTGGGCATGGCCACCGTGTCCACGGTAGCGGCCAACCCGGCGATCAACCCCAAGATTCCGTACAACGCGATGACCGATTTCACCCCCATCATCAATGTGGCGGCCACGCCCAATGTGATCGCTGTCCATCCCAGCTTCCCCGCCAAAGATTACAAAGGCTTTGTAGCCGAGCTGAAAAAAAATCCTGGCCAACACTCTTATGCTTCCTCGGGTACCGGTGGCATCGGGCACCTGCAAATGGAGTTGTACAAAAACTTAGCCGGTGTGTTTGTGACCCATATTCCTTACCGGGGCGCAGGCCCGGCGCTCAATGACACCGTGGCCGGCCAGGTGCCGGTTATTTTTGACAATATGCCCTCGGCCTTGCCTTTTATCCAGGCCAACAAACTGGTCGCCATCGCCGTGGCCGCGCCCCAGCGTTTGGCGCAGTTGCCGCAAGTTCCCACCTTCAAAGAGGTGGGGCTGGAACCAGTGAACCGCATGGCGTTTTACGGCATTTACGGCCCCAAAGGATTGCCCAAAGACGTAGTGGACAAGGTCAATGCCGCAGTGCGCAAAGCACTGGAAGACCCGTCGGTGCGCAAGCGCATCGAGGACACCGGCTCCATCATCATTGGCAACACCCCTGAGCAATTTGCCGAGCAAATGAAGGCCGAATACGCGGTCTACAAGCAAGTGGTAGAGACAGCCAAACTCAAGCTCGACTGAGTTTGCCAAGCCTGCCCGCCAGCGTTGCTGTCACACCTGCGGGTGATGCGTCCATAGACGCTTTTGTCGATGCGCTGTGGTTGGAGGACGGGCTGGCGCTAAATAGCTTGCAGGCTTACCGGCGCGATCTGGTCAAGCTGCAAGCCCACCTGCAAGGCGCGCCGCTGACCAGTTGTTCGCAATGGCAATTGCAGCAGTACTTTGCTGCCCAACATGCAGGCAGTAAGGCCACCACTGCCAACCGGCGCCTGACGGTTTTTAAACGCTATTTCCGCTGGGCACTGCGCCATGGACTGGTGCAACAAGACCCGACGCTGCAATTGCAATCGGCCAAGCAGGCGCTGCGCGTGCCCAAGACTTTGAGCGAAGCCCAGGTCGAGGCCTTGTTGGCCGCGCCCGATGTGGCGAGCGACATCGGCGTGCGCGACCGCACCATGCTGGAGTTGATGTACGCCAGCGGCCTGCGGGTGAGCGAATTGGTCAGCCTCAAAGTGTTTCAGCTAGGGCTGAATGACAATGTTTTACGCGTCATGGGCAAGGGTTCGAAAGAGCGTTTGGTGCCCTATGGCGAAGTGGCAAGCCAGTGGCTGCGCGATTACTTGGGCGGCGCCCGCGAGGCCTTGCTGGCGGGTAAACAAACCGATGCTTTGTTTGTCACCACCCGCGGCACCGAAGCAGGTAGCGCCATGACGCGGGTGATGTTCTGGATGTTGGTGAAAAAATACGCGCTGCTGGCCGGCATCCACACGCCTCTGTCGCCGCATACCTTGCGCCATGCATTTGCCACGCATTTACTGAACCACGGCGCCGATTTGCGCGCCGTGCAATTGCTGCTGGGCCACGCTGATATTTCTATCACCACCATCTACACCCACGTCGCCCGCGAGCGCTTGGCCAAGCTGCACGCCGAGCACCATCCGAGGGGCTAAGGACGGTCCGCAAAAGTGCGTCATCGCGTACATGGACGCTCCCTGTTAAGCAAACTGTTTTATTGACTTTGGGCTAAATCGGAGAGGTTGCAACCGTACATTCGGACTTTGATGTGCTTTTGCACTGTCCCAGATGG